>NZ_JACJDU010000056.1:0-28971 GCF_014163715.1 Shewanella sp. SR44-4
CTTCAACAGACTCATGAACTAATTCAAGCTCTTGCTCAAACATAAAAAATCCCCACCAGAATACTGGTAGGGATTATCTTTCATCTGCAAGATCGGTCAAGTGCCCTTAAACGATCGGCATTGCTACATTATTGTAGGCCTTTTTATTACGTTGATTTTTATGTCAATAATATAGAAATCTAGTGATTTAATCGTAATTCATGTCGATGTTCTCGACGGAATTTTTGTTCACAACCGGTACAACGTTGTTCTGTTGGGTCGGTGATTAAGCGGGGCGGTTCTATGTCCATTTCACAATCAGAGCAAAGACCATATAAACCCAGTTCAAGCTGACAATAAGCAGCATCTAGCTTCATGAACTTAGTAAAAATATCAGTATTGATTAGTTTGACTTGTGGTAGGTAATCAATCACTTTCACCAGAGGGGTTTCCATTGAAATATGAGCAACTTCAGTAGCTTTTAATGAATCCTTGATAACCAGCATTAACTCACGCCTCAAAATAAGTTCAAGTTGTTGAAGTTTTTGCTGTATGTCCTGAGTGTTGTGCAACTGAGATAACCTTAACTGACTATGCCAATGTAGGTAATCTATTTTAGGCACAAATAAAGCAGGCGTTATGACGAAGATCAATTCTCGATAAGATTTCTGTGATAAAAACATGAATAATAATTTATCATTTATTCATCTCAGCCAATGTTATGTGTCTGTATTAGCGATAAGCTATGATTGATTGTCGCATATATATGGTTAATTAATCGCAGCTGATTGAACACAAAAAAAGATAATTTCGCTATTTTGTGATGACTTAGGATTCACACGGTTCATAACCTTGATGACACATTTCCATCAAGGTTGATTTAATCCGAAATAGTATAGTTGGTGCGTTGTTGAAGCTTATATGAGCGATCTATGAGCATGCTGTAGAACCTTAACGATTTCTTCAGTAGTTTTGAATATTCGTAATTCTCTAAACAAAGTATCCGCTTCGGGATATTGACGGTTCAAGTAACTAAACCACTGTTTAATCCGTGAAGGGTAGTAATCGGACTTACGACCGTTGAGTTCTTTATCGGTATAGGCCATAAGTAAGCTTAGGGTTTGTTGCCAACTGAATGGGGTCGCGCCGGTTTTAATCGTATCGCCTAAGTTAGGCAAAGAAATAGCTCCTCGGCCAATCATTATACTGTCACAGCCAGTGACATCCATGCATCTTCGAGCATCAGCGGCATTCCAAATCTCTCCGTTAGCGATAACAGGAATAGGCAGGCGTTGTCTTACTTCAGTAATGTATTCCCAATATGCCGGTGGTTTATAACCGTCGGTTTTACTACGAGCATGAATAGCAAGCTCTGTAGCGCCAGCCTCATACACCGCTAAAGCGTTTTCCATAAATAACGACTTATCTTCGTAGCCTAAACGGATTTTAGCAGTAACAGGATGTTCTAAAGGCACTGCATCGCGCATGGCTTTGACGATACTGTAAATATTCTCAGGATATTGGAGTAATACTGCGCCGCCTTTGCTTTTATTGACGGTTTTGGCTGGGCAACCAAAATTAGCATCAACGCCATTTGAACCTAGCTCTACAGCTCTTATGGCATTTTGTGCCATCCACTCAGGTTCTTGGCCTAATAACTGAACACGTACAGGTGTTCCTGATGCGGTTAGCCCTTGATGGAGTAGCTCAGGACACAATTTATAGAACACTTTATCTGGTATGAGTTGATTGACGACCCTGACAAATTCCGTCACAACCAGATCAAATGGATTGATGGCAGATAATATTTCACGCATATGGTCATCAACCACACCTTCCATTGGAGCTAAAATAACGCGCACAGTACACCTTGCTGAAGTCAAAAGTGCGCTATTTTAACGTGTTTATTATTTGATATCAGTACTAAATTGCTATGCGCGTTTTTTTGTCGATTAACTAAACAAATTCTTGCTAATAATCATATTGATAGCGATTTTGTTGTATTTATGTTAAATATACATGGCATTAGTTTTGAGGCTTGCCTAACAAGTATTTGTGTTAAATAAATAGACATTTTTCACGTTTTTTTAATTTTTTTGCAATAAAATTTACTTACTACAGGTCTCTTTAACCAAGCCGGCAATGATGTTGGTCACCATACACAATTAAGATATAGGAAGATAATTATTATGAATTCAATCAAAAAAACTACTTTAGCGGTTGCATTAGGTTCTGTTGTAATGACTGCAGGCTTTTCTGCTCAAGTAGAAGCTAACCCATTTGGTTTTCAACAATTAACTTCTGGTTATCAAATTGATGGCGGAGAAGGCAAGTGTGGTGAAGGCAAATGCGGCGAGAACATGAAAAAGTCTGCTGAGAAAGCGGCCGAAGGTAAATGTGGCGAAGGCAAGTGTGGCGGCGATAAAATGAAGTCTGCTGAAAAAGCAGCTGAAGGTAAGTGTGGCGAAGGCAAGTGCGGCGGCGACATGAAAAAGTCTGCAGAGAAAGCGGCTGAAGGTAAGTGCGGCGAAGGCAAATGTGGTGGCGACATGAAAAAGTCTGCTGAGAAAGCCAAAGAAGGTAAGTGTGGTGAAGGTAAGTGTGGCGGTCAGAAATAATTAATGACTTCTATTTGATAATGCCTTGGCTTATCTGACACAATTAAGGCCTGAGATTCAGGCCTTAGTTTTATCTGTTTTTTATTTTTAAGGACGCATTATGTCTATTCAGCATCGCAACGCACAGGGTCAGGCTAGTGTTGGTTTAGGACTTCGCCGTGAAATGCTGGATGAATTTTGTCAGCAGGTGCCATCTGCCATTAATTTTTTCGAAGTGGCGCCTGAAAATTGGATGACATTAGGCGGCAAGTTTGGGCGTCAGTTTAAAACATTAACTGACCAACACGCTTTTTTCTGCCACGGGCTTTCATTATCCATTGGTAGTCCTGAACCGCTTGATAGTCACTTTGTACAAAATATAAAACGCTTTTTAGATGAGCATAATATAGAAGTGTATTCAGAGCATTTAAGTTATTGCTCTGGTACTGGCCATATGTATGATTTGATGCCAATCCCATTTACTGATGATGCAGTCATCCATACCGCTAAGCGGATAAAGCAAGTCGAAGACATACTCGAGCGTCCATTTATTTTAGAGAATGTGTCATTTTATGCGGCGCCAGGTGCACAAATGACCGAACAAGAGTTTGTTAATGCGGTGCTGCAAGAGGCCGACTGCAAATTACTGCTTGATGTAAATAACATTTACGTTAATTCAATTAACCATCAATACGATGCAGCTGCTTACTTAGCGGCTATGCCTACCAAACGAATCGCTTATCTGCATATTGCAGGGCACTATGAAGAAGAGGCCGACTTAATGGTTGATACTCACGGTGCGGATATTATCGATCCTGTATGGGCCTTATTGCAGCAGTGTTACCAATTACATGGCGTGCACCCGACCTTGCTTGAGCGTGACTTTAATATTCCTAAAACAGACATACTTCTTAATGAGATTAATCAAATTCATCAGTATCAACAAAATGCCTTAACGCAGCAGTCAATATTGAGGAAGGCATAATGGGTTTCATTGAAGTACAACAACAATTTATGGACTATATCCGCGATCCTAGTTTGCCATTGCCCGAGGGGATTGAACCTAGGCGCATGAAAATCTATCGAGAATTATTTTTTAATAATATTGCAGGTTTTGTGTCGAGTGCGTTTCCGGTGCTGAAAAGTGTATATCAGGACGAACAATGGCAGGCTTTAGTGCAGCAATTTTTTGTCATCCACGATTGTAAGACACCAATATTTGTTGAAATAGCCGGTGAGTTTTTAGCGTTTTTACAACATGAATACCAGATGACAGAAGATGATCCTGTTTTTATGTTGCCGTTAGCACATTATGAATGGTTAGAATTATGTGTCGCTGTCGCGCCAGATACTCCCGCAGCTCAATCGATCAATACTATCGAACTAAACCAACATAGGTTATGCCTAGCAGCTTGTGCCAAAGTGGCGCAATATGCCTTTGACGTTCAACATATTAGTGTTGACTACCAGCCTATAGAGCCGACAGCACAAGCGAACTTTTTTTGTGTATTTAGAGGTGCTGATGATGACGTCGCATTTTTACAGCTGACACCATTAAGTGCGCAAGTGTTAGCTTACATTGAACAAATGACTCATTCTCAACAGGGTGTAACAGTCGATGCCATTATAAGTTGGTTAAGTGAGCATTATCCACAAATGCCAAATGACACCTTGTTGTCAGGCTGCTTGCCTTTATTGCAACAACTGGCCCAAAAGGGCATTGTTATTTCATCAATCGAGTCATAATAGGCTTATTATATTTAAGGTTTTTATTTTGTGAAGATGGGTCTAAAATAAGCCACTTTTTGTGATCCACTTCACGTCTATTGTCCGCTATGCTAACTGAGCAGTTGGCATAATATAACAAATGAAAGACGTGAGTTATCGCAGTCACATCATCACCTTAATCTAGGAATAATCATGAGTCAGCCGTTTAAAGACCCGTTTAACATCTTTTATTTTATTGGTTTTATTTTGGTTTTATTAATTCCAACATTACCCGCGAGTCTTTCATGGTTGAAAGCAACAGGATTAATTTAACGCTTACTTCAGGTTAACCTGTCATGATATTGTCTTATTAAACCACTCGGATAGAGTGGTTTTTTTGTTTGTATGAGGGCGCATATGGCAGTGAAACGCGGATTTTTTCTCATTATTGGTTTGTGCAGTCTAGTGTTAGGCATTATTGGCATTGCACTGCCTCTTTTACCTACAGTGCCATTTATTTTATTGGCTGCGTTTTGTTTTGCTCGATCTAGTGATCGCCTTCATCATTGGCTAATCAATCACCCTTGGTTTGCTGAAGGTATCTCTCAGTGGCAATCGAAACGTGCGTTGAGCCGATCGCTCAAGCGAAAAGCCATGTTAATGAGCGGCCTTAGTTTTACGATTAGTATTATGATTGTACCGATAATATGGGTGAAAATTATGTTGTTGTGCATGATGCTTGTTTTATTATTTTTCTTGTGGCGGATCCCAGAGTTAGAATAATAAATAGCCTGGTTAATGCATGCCTGTTGCAACTGAGATTAAACGGGCATAAGATCACACCAGTATTTTTACCAGAGTCCACCATTAACGTGGACTTTTTTATTGCGTAATCACTTTCAGATAGAGTTAACTACATTATGATGAACCAAGACAGTTTAGCGCTTATTAAGCAGAGCATTAAAACCATTCCTGATTATCCAATACCAGGCATCATGTTCCGTGACGTCACCAGTTTGCTTGAAAATGCAGAAGCTTATAAAGCCACGATTGCGATTCTAGTAGCTCATTATCAATCAAAAGGTTTCACTAAAGTGGTTGGTACTGAAGCGCGTGGTTTTTTATTTGGTGCCCCACTTGCGTTAGAGCTCGGCGTTGGTTTTGTACCTGTACGTAAACCGGGTAAATTACCCCGTAAAACCATAAGCCAAACTTATGACTTAGAATACGGTAAAGACACCTTAGAAATTCATGTTGATGCAATTAATGCTAATGATAAAGTGCTCGTTATTGATGATCTATTAGCCACCGGTGGCACGATTGAAGCTACGGTAAAACTTATTCGTCAATTAGGCGGTGAAGTGAGCCATGCTGCATTTGTTATCTCATTACCAGAAATTGGTGGCGAGAAGCGTTTACAAGGTATGGGAATAGAAGTATTAAGTTTATGCGAGTTTGACGGCGAGTAGGTAAAGTAAAATAAACTGCCATTTTATTAAGCAGTTAACTAGGCTTTACTCTATCAAATGCTTGCTCAACAATAGCATGCCAGCCCTTGGCATGTTATTGTTAACCCCTTTAAAGGGATTGACTCCCGATAGCTCTCTGTGGGGAATTTCATGTCTTACCAAGTACTCGCCCGCAAATGGCGTCCAGCTAAATTTGAACAAATGGTCGGCCAATCCCATGTATTAATGGCATTAACCAATGCATTGAGCCAACAACGTTTACATCATGCTTATCTGTTTACTGGTACCCGCGGCGTGGGTAAAACCAGTTTGGCACGTTTGTTTGCTAAAGGTCTTAATTGTGAAACAGGCGTTACTGCTACGCCGTGCGGTGAATGCTCTAGTTGTATTGAAATTGCCCAAGGTCGATTTGTCGATTTAATTGAAGTCGATGCTGCTTCGCGCACCAAAGTTGATGATACTCGTGAACTTCTCGACAATGTACAGTATCGCCCATCCCGTGGTCGTTTTAAGGTGTACTTAATTGATGAAGTCCACATGTTATCGCGTAGTAGTTTTAACGCACTCCTAAAGACCTTAGAAGAGCCTCCAGAGCACGTTAAGTTTTTATTAGCGACGACCGATCCGCACAAACTGCCAGTTACTGTGTTATCCCGTTGCTTACAGTTCAATTTGAAAAGTTTATCGCAGGACGAAATTAGCAAGCAACTTGAGTATGTAATTACTCAAGAAAAGTTACCATTTGAGTCGCAAGCGCTGAGTTTATTAGCCAAAGCGGCTAATGGCAGTATGCGTGATGCGCTCAGTTTAACGGATCAAGCGATAGCGTTTGGCAGTGGCCAAGTGATGCTTACACAAGTGCAAACCATGTTGGGCAGTATTGATGAGCAACATGTGCTCGCGTTATTGAAAGCCTTGTGTGATGCCGATGTTGGGCCATTAATGCAAACAGTGGCAAAAGTATTGGCATTTGGCGCAGATGCCGAAGAAGTATTGCGTAGCTTATTAGAATTATTACATCAAATCACCTTAACTCAATTTGCCCCAGCTGCTGCACAGCAATCGCTGTTTAGTGAGCAAATTTTGGCATTCGCGCAGCAATTAGCGCCTGAACAAGTACAGCTTTATTACCAAATGCTGCTTAACGGCCGTAAAGATTTACCCTTTGCTCCCGATCCTAAATCGGGCTTGGAAATGGCACTGCTTCGTGCGGTAGCCTTTACGCCCGAGAAACAAGTAAAACGTTGGGTAACAACGACACCGGCTAATATTGATTTAAGTGTTATCGATCACTCATCAACTTCAGCGCAAGAGGTCATTGAAACAGGCCCAAAGCCTGATGTTCTGCCTCAAACGCATAATGATTTAACGATAGCAGTACCCGCTATTCAGGCTGAAGAGTTGCCGACCCCCGAAGTTGAAGATATTGATGTTCTCGATGATATCGCTGTCGAGCCATCGTTGGTTGCCGAGCAAGCTTTATTGTTGGACCAAGCACAAAGCTTAGGGTTTAACTCATTGCCGCCCAAAAGTGTCGATATGCAGTCTGACCAGCTTATTAATGATGATGTCGATAAAGCTGCCGAAGCTGATGTTGTTAGTGCAACTTCATCTGATGATGTTGTTCATAATGCTGATACTGAAGCAACGGTTGAATCCAATACTGAAAATTTGGCTAATGATATTACCGAGTCTGAAGAGGTTGCAGAGCAACCTACATTAGTGCCGAGTAAAGCAGACTCCAATACAGTAGAAAATAGCCAATCGAGTGATAGTGCAGATAACAGCTCACTTGATGCCTATTCCTTTATGGATTATGACGAAGCAGACGATCCGTCAATGGAATATCAACCCTCGGATCATGACGAATATGTTGCGTTTTCGGTTTCAAACGAGATAACTGAAGCTAACAATGTTACTGAAGCTTCGGAGTCGATGTCTGAACCGAAAACGGTTAATCATCTTGTTGACAATAACAGCGACTTGATGAGTGATAATGCTCGTCAAAACCTCACTAGCGCAGATGATAACTTAGACGACTTTTTAGATGAAGTGTTAGCCAGCCGAGATTCTCTCATTGCAGATGTTGGTGTATTACAGCAACAAGAAGAACTTGCCAAAAAAGAGTCTACAAAAACAATCAGTTCTAGAGTGAGCAAACCGGCTGCGGCATCAACATCAACAACGGCCGCTAATGAGTCTTCTGATAAGTCAGAACAGGCTGAGTTTAGCGCACCTACAGCCAACGAAGCATCATCTGTAACGCTCAACGGAACAGACAAGTCTAAAGTTGTGGCCGATTATGATAGGCCTCCTTGGGTCGCGCCCAAAGAGGGTGAGATCGTTAATGCGTTTGCAGATATTAATCAAGAGACTAAACCAGCAGTTGAAGCAACATTTCAACCATCGAGTTCAGTCAGTCAGCAAGCTGGTCATCAACATCAAAAACCGGCTAGCGCACAAATAACCCGTTCACTGGCTGCTGATCCGCAAAACATTAATGCAGAGCCGGTGATTCAATCTAATGTGCTCGCCAAATTTGAACCACACAGCATTCAAGGCGATGAAGTTGATTTACATTGGTATAAAATAATGACTAATGTGTCCGTTGGCGGAAGGGTTAGGCAATTAGGGGTGAACTCCGTGTGCCCAACATTGTCAAACCCAATAGTATTGGTGTTAAAACCAGACCAGAAACATTTGTCTGCGCAAACTGCTATCGATCAATTACAAGTAGCGTTATCTGAGTACCTTGAGCGACCAACTGAAGTTGAGATACAGATTGGTGTGGTGCAAAAACGAGAAACACCACTTGAGTTACGTAAACGTTTTCATCGGGAGCTTATTGCGCAAGCGCAACAATCTATTTTGCTTGATGACAACGTTCAGTGGATGATCCAACACTTATCGGCTCAGCTAGACAGTGACACGATTGAATATCCATCGGAGCAACTAGGGCAAATAGCGCAGGATATTGCACTCATCAGCGCTTCATAAGTACACAAATAGGGTGGTTTTACAGAAAATGAATATATCTTCATCTCAAAAATGTATCTGTAATATTGCCAATCGATTTTATTTCAGTAAGATTGTCGCCATTATGACGACTTGCTAACAACCTTAATTAGAGAGAGACGACTATGTTTGGTGGAAAAGGCGGTATGGGCAATTTAATGAAACAAGCCCAAATGATGCAAGACAAAATGGCTAAAGTGCAGGAAGAAATTGCACGCACAGAAATGACGGGTGAAGCGGGTGCTGGCTTGGTTAAAGTAACCATGACAGGTAACCACAATGTGCGTAAAGTTGAAATTGATCCAAGTTTGATGGAAGACGATAAAGAGATGCTAGAAGATCTTATCGCCGCAGCGTGTAATGACGCAGCCCGTCGTATAGAAGAAAATCAAAAGACTAAAATGGCCGAAGTGACTGGTGGTATGCAATTACCTCCTGGAATGAAAATGCCATTTTAATCATGTCGTTAATAAATAAAAAAGCTCAAGCATAATGCTTGAGCTTTTTTATTTACAGCGCTAAACCGCTTTCATCGCAGCTTGTTGGTCAATAATTACATAGCCTTGTGCTTGGTACTCATTAATGCATTGCTGAAATTTATTTTCAAGTTTAACTTTATCAAAAAAACCTAAGGCATAAGAATCACATTTCACTTTCATTTTTTGGTCATTTATCAATAGTGTTTCTTTTTTTAATTCAGCGAAACCTAATGAGTATGCGATTTCAACAAATTTGAGGTTAATAAAGTAACCTAATAAAACTGCAACAATAACAATGATGATTTTTTTCACAATAATGTCCTTAATATTATTCTATAAATCCATGAGTAACTCATCTAGTTATAGCAATTTATACGCCAAAATAAAAACTAAATATAATCAATAAGTTATTTATTCTCTATTCTGTAACTTAGTTATTTTACTCATTAAGTTATGAGTTTGACCAATCTAAGCAATCTATTTAGATAACCAACCTTGTGTCGGTTCATGCAGCCATAGACTTTGCTATTACCCTTATGTAAAGCATTTAAATATTAACTCAAAGTAAAAAATATTTGACATTGATTGACATCAAACTATCATGAGGTGAGTTAAATATTTTTTACTTTTAGTTCGCTGGGGTTAACATGAGTAATAAACAAAAAGTACACCAATGGTTGCAAGAAACCAGCTTTCGCGAGCTAACGCTATCGATAGATTTTTTGGTAACAGGTTATATTTTCTATCTTTATTTGAGCCAGTTGTTTAATGCAACCCCAGAGCAACTTGCATCTATTGAATGGTTATCAAGTTTACTGCTTGAGATCATCATTTACTCAATTGTACTGATGGTTGTCAGTTATATTTTATTAGCGTTAATTAGCGACGATGAGTTATCACAACCGATGGATGTGAGAGAAAAACAAATCAGTTTAGTCGGTTATAAATATTCGGCTATCATTTTGCAAGTGGGCGTTGTATTTGCCATTTTTCAGTATAATATCGCCGCCCAAGATTTTGATTTTATGCAACAACGGACTGTGCCGTATTTACCACTGCATATTTTAATTGTGGCTTTTCTAACTGCTGAACTGGCACATTACGGTGTGCAATTGTATAAGGGGCGCACTGGTGATATTTATGGATAATCGGGATGATGTAAAAGTAGGGATTTCAAATACTATTCGTACGTTACGCTTTTTACATAACGAAATGACGCAGAAGCAACTGGCCGAACAAATTGGTGTGACGCGTCAAACGGTGATGGCAATAGAGTCAAATAAATACTCTCCAACACTTGAAGTGGCGTTTAAAATTGCAGAGGTGTTTAATTTACCGCTGGATAAGGTTTTTACTTATCGTTCAGGTAAGTAACCTAAACACGTGATAATAAAATCCCCTCAAACAGCCTTTTGTTACGTTATTTGCGTCCTGTCTAAGCCACTCTCACTTGATTACGGCCATTTTGTTTTGATTGATAGAGTGCTCTGTCTGCATTTTTAATCAGACACTGGTAATCTTTACATTCAGATGTCATTCCAGCAACACCTACACTCACAGTGACACCAATGGGAAGTATATCTATCTCAGACTCACCAGGCAGTACTAACTGAGTGTTTTCGATAATCGTTCTGAGTCGTTCAGCAAGTGTATAAGATGTGGAGACTTGGGTTAGCGGGAGGATGACAATAAACTCTTCACCACCATAACGAGCCACTATATCTGATTCTCTTAACGACATTTTAATGTTCTGGGCGATATTTTTCAAAACTAAGTCACCAATCTGATGGCCATACTTATCATTAATGTTTTTGAAATGGTCAATATCGATAAGGAAGATGGATAGTGGTTTAGAATAACTTTGCGCCCTTTGTGTTTCCTCTTTGAGGCGACGATCTAAGTATCGACGGTTAAAAATCCCTGTTAGTGAGTCGGTGATGTTTTCTTGTTTAAGGGCATGTATC
This sequence comes from Shewanella sp. SR44-4, assembly GCF_014163715.1. NCBI lineage: Bacteria > Pseudomonadati > Pseudomonadota > Gammaproteobacteria > Alteromonadales > Shewanellaceae > Shewanella > Shewanella sp. SR44-4. The sequence goes on from NZ_JACJDU010000056.1 coordinate 11,211, forward strand.
TGCATAATGTCACTGGTGGTTTTGAGGGATAGGCTACACACAACAAATACAAAAATAGCTCCGCAAAAAAATATCACTGGCACTACTAAATCGAGTGGTTGAGAAAATGTAACCACGCAAAATTTAGCGTAAATGACATAACCTGTGATGAAAAACAGGATCAGCAGAATAAGAAATCCCCAACTGTGGCGCAATTCGCCGGTTGGAAGTCGGCTAAATATCGTCCATACCGGTTTGATAGCCATTGCAAGTATTAGCGCTCCGCAAATAACCAACCCACTAGCTAATAATGGTAAACTATCTTGCATATTGGGTCCTTGTATAGGTGACACTTTAATTTGAAAACTCATATTTTTGGTGGTGTTTTAAATATTATCGTGAATGACCTCCTTAGGTCCTCACAGGCAATATTAAGTTCTGAATAGTAGAATATCAGATGGATTGAACAAAAAAAGTGATGGCTTTCAAAAGTTAATTAACGCCTTATTTGCGGTTGTGTCTAAAGTAACAAAGATGAGTCAATAGAGTATCTTTAAGCTGGTTTGCTTGGTTTGCTTGGTTTGCTTGGTTTGCTTGGTTTTAAATTGGTGTAGCGACACGTTGTTTCGTTATTAATCTGCTCCCGTAATCGCCGTAACTTTTTTGCTAAAAAGTAGTCGTTGAGCAATTCCCTTATCTATGATGGCTGTGGCCATAGAGTTACAGTATTCAATAAGAACACTGTTAATTCGTCGATTGTGGCTTCATTTATTGCAACAGAGGTTTTAATCTTTGCATTCAAACGCTGCACAGACAATAATCGCACTGCTTTGGTGTTTCCGCATATTGGCTTAGCCGATCACAAGACGGTTTCACCATGACATTACAATGAGTTTAGCTATTAAGGTATTGGCAATTTTATGAAATTTAGTCCTTTGGTCGATGAATTAATTCAATCTTTACGTGCGTTGCCTGGCGTCGGCCCTAAGTCTGCACAGCGTATGGCATTTCAATTACTTGAGCGTGAACGTAAAGTGGGCCTTAAGCTCGCAGATTCGTTGCAAAAAGCCATGTCTGAGGTGGGACATTGTCAAAGTTGTCGTACGTTTACCGAACAAGATTTATGCCCTATATGCAGTAGCCATCGTCGCATCAATACTGGGATCATTTGCGTGGTTGAAACGCCTGCTGATGTGCTTGCTATTGAAGCTGGTGGTCATTTTAATGGCCGTTATTTTGTGCTGTTAGGGCACTTGTCGCCGTTAGACGGTGTTGGTCCTGAAGAGTTGGGTTTAGCGTTACTTGAACGCCATTTAACATCAGATGACGTGAGCGAGCTTATTCTTGCTACCAATCCGACCGTTGAGGGTGATGCCACTGCACATTTTATTGCTGATATGGCCAGAAGACACAATGTGGTGATTAGTCGTATCGCACATGGCGTTCCCGTGGGTGGTGAGCTTGAATACGTTGATAGCACCACTTTAGCATTATCTTTTAATGGTCGTATTCCGCTGTAATAGCCCCGTAGCTGATTAGAAACCAAGATGCCAGCAAGTCAAAAATTAGATTTGTTGGCATTTTTTTATTCAATCTTGGATGAGTCATGAGGAATACAGGCTACAAAAATGTGTCATATTGAGCCGATTTGGTCTTATCTGATGATTTATTATTCAACAAGGCGGTGTTGCCCCTTGAAAATATTGTAACGTCCCCCATCTCTTGGTTAACACAGAATTTTAGGCGAGTGGATTTTTCGACTCGTGATTGTTTAAACGTAACACCAAGGGAAATACTCATGTCACAACAAGAAACTCATGGCTTTCAAACCGAAGTAAAACAACTTCTGCAATTGATGATCCACTCTCTGTATTCGAATAAAGAGATTTTCTTACGTGAGCTAGTCTCAAACGCGGCCGATGCAGCAGATAAGCTTCGCTATTTAGCATTAACTGACGATACCTTATATGAAGGTAACGGTGATTTACGCGTTCGTGTAAGTGCGAATAAAGAAAAGGGCACAGTCACCATTTCAGATAATGGTATTGGTATGACCCGCGATAGCGTCATCGAACATTTAGGGACTATCGCCAAGTCTGGCACTAAAGAATTTTTTAATAATCTTTCAGGCGAAGCGTCAAAAGATTCACAATTAATTGGTCAGTTTGGTGTGGGTTTTTATTCGGCCTTTATCGTGGCGAAAAAAGTTACTGTACGCACTCGCGCTGCCGGCCATGCTGCTAACGAAGGTGTCTTGTGGGAATCTGAAGGCGAAGGTTCATTCAATGTAGAAAGTATCACTAAAAATGAACGTGGTACTGAAATTGTGCTGCATTTACGTGACGAAGAAACTGAATTTGCAGACGATTACCGTTTACGCTCAATTATCACTAAGTACTCTGATCATATCTCTGTTCCAGTACAAATGTGGAATGAAGGTACACCTGAGTCAGACGGCCCTGATGGAGAGAAAGTCGCGGCAACGGAAGGTGAGTGGAAAGTGATGAACAAAGCGACAGCGCTTTGGACTCGTAATAAGTCAGACATCACGGAAGAAGAATACCAAGAATTTTACAAGCACATTTCTCACGATTACAGCGACGCATTAAAATGGTCTCACAATCGTGTTGAAGGTAAGCAAGAATACACCAGTTTACTGTACATCCCAGCTAAAGCGCCTTGGGATATGTGGAACCGCGACCATAAGCATGGCTTGAAATTGTTTGTTCAACGTGTATTTATTATGGATGAAGCGGAACAGTTTTTACCTACATACTTACGCTTTGTACGTGGATTAATCGATTCAAATGATTTGCCATTAAACGTATCTCGCGAAATTTTACAAGATAATCAAGTAACAACAGCAATGCGCGTGGGTATCACCAAACGTGTGTTAGGCATGCTTGAAAAACTGGCTAAAGATGAGCCAGAACAGTATCAGTCTTTCTGGGCTGAATTTGGGCAAGTATTAAAAGAAGGCCCTGCAGAAGACTTTGCTAATAAAGAACGCATTGCAGGTTTATTGCGTTTTGCTTCTACTCATGACAACTCTGCCGCAACAACAGTGTCATTAGAGGCCTATATTGAGCGCATGAAAGCCGGTCAAGACAAAATATATTATATCGTTGCTGACAGTCATGAAGCTGCTGCTAATAGTCCTCATCTTGAGTTGCTGCGTAAAAAAGGCATCGAAGTATTGTTATTGTCTGAGCGTATCGATGAGTGGTTAGTTAATCACTTAACTGAGTTCAAAGACAAGAAGTTGCATTCAGTGACACGTGGTGATTTAGAGTTAGGTGAACTTGAAGATGCCGCTGATAAAGAAGCGCATGATAAAGTAGCCGAAGAGTCTAAAGGTTTAATTGAGCGTGTTAAAGCTGCGTTAGCAGACAGCGTTTCTGAGGTTCGTGTTACTTCACGCCTAACTGACACGCCAGCGTGTGTGGTAGCGGGTGAAGGTGAAATGTCGACGCAGATGATTAAGCTAATGCAAGCAGCTGGTCAGCCTGTGCCAGAGTCTAAGCCAACATTTGAGATTAACCCAACGCATCCTTTGGTTGAGCATTTGAATAACGAAACTGACGAGCAATTGTTTGCTGATTGGGCTAACTTGTTATTACAACAGGCATTGTTATCCGAGAAAGGCAGTTTGGCTGACCCTTCAGCGTTTATTAAACTGACCAATCAAATGTTATTGGCGAGTGTAAAGTAAACTCGATTTAAGCAGTAAAAGCGGACAATAAGTCCGCTTTTGTTTTTGTCATTCTGCGGAGGCAATATGGACTACCTCATTAATCTTACTAAAGATAATATTCAACAAGTTGTTGATACCTCAATGCAAAAAATGGTGGTATTAGCATTTTGGGCGCAACAACAGCCCGAAAGTGTACAAATGTTGCAGACGCTGGAGCATCTTGCCAATAGCCAAGGTGGGCGATTTATTCTCGCTAAAGTGGATTGTGAAACTGAGTTAGAAATTGCGAATTACTTCCAAATTCAGAACGTACCGACCACATTGATTTTAGATAAAGGTAGACCCATTGATGGTTTTTCTGGGGCGCAAAGCCAAGAAAAAATTAGTGATTTGCTCGACAAACATTTACCGCCAATGTGGATACAAGAGTTTGATGATGTTAAGCAGCAATTAGCCCAAGGTGAGTTATCGCCAGAAGATTTAGCTAAAATTTCTGACCAGTTAAAAACAATTTTTATCGATTCACAACAAGCACCTGAAGTTGCATTGGTGATGACTGATGTGGCGTTACAGCAAGGTTTACTCGCAGAAGCCAAAAGGCTACTTGCCCGTATAGGTTTAGCGGATCAAGATAGTTACTATCATAATTTAGTGGCTAAATTAGCGTTAGCGGAAGATGCGGCAGATACTCCAGAAATTCGTCAGCTGCAACAAAATGTCGCAGAGCAACCTGATAATCTAGACGCAGTTGTTATATTAGCCAAAGCATTAAATGTTGCTCAACGTAACGAAGAAGCCCTTGAATTATTGTTTGTTATTTTACAAAAAGATATGAGTGCTGCTGATGGCAAAGTTAAACAAGTCTTCATGGAAATTCTAACCGCGATAGGTCAGGGCAATACGTTAGCCAATCAATATCGCCGTAAATTGTATACCTTGTTGTATTAAACAAATTGAAGCTGTTTTGTTACAACCCTTATTAGATCTTGGTCTAATGTCATAACAAAAGCGCTATTAAAAGTGCGGCAGATGTGCGAAAATCGCCGCCCTAAAAAGAACACAAACTTAAAAGAGGACTTTTGAGATGCGCATTATTTTATTGGGTGCCCCAGGTGCCGGTAAAGGTACCCAAGCTCAGTTCATTATGGAACAGTATGGTATCCCACAGATCTCAACTGGTGATATGTTACGTGCAGCGGTTAAAGCTGGTACGCCATTAGGTTTAGAAGCTAAGAAAGTAATGGATGCAGGTCAATTAGTTTCAGACGATCTTATCATTGGGTTAGTGAAAGAGCGTATTGCTCAAGAAGATTGCGTAAAAGGCTTCTTACTTGACGGTTTCCCTCGCACAATTCCTCAAGCTGATGCTATGGCTGAAAATGGTATTGAGATTGATCATGTTATCGAAATCGATGTGCCTGATGAAGAAATCGTTAAGCGTATGAGCGGACGTCGTGTTCATTCTGGTTCTGGTCGTGTTTACCACGTGGTGTTCAATCCACCGAAAGTGGAAGGTAAAGACGATGTCACTGGCGAAGATTTATCTATCCGCCCAGATGACGAAGAAAGTACCGTACGCAAGCGTTTAAGCATTTACCATGAGCAAACTAAGCCATTAGTTGATTATTATGGCAAAGTTGCTGCTGCTGGTAAGACTCAGTACAACAAGTATGATGGTACTCAATCTGTCGCTAAAGTGAGTGAGCAACTAGCCAGCGTATTAAAATAATCGCTGATTAGCTCCGCCATTAAAAGCCTGCTTTGCAGGCTTTTTTTATGCCTAAAGAATAACCTAACCGTTGCTGTATATTAGTGGGAATACTTTTCACTAATATTGAATCACTGATATTTAATCAATGTTTATTTAACCTCCGCTCGAGATTGTAAACACGATTATCAAATTCTAATGCCACCATTGCATCGGCTCGCTATTGAAGTCTTCATGCGCCTTGATAGTCATACAATGGCAAGTTTCACATGACTGTTGAACAGTCCTTTTACTCGATTTACCCAATCTATCAGCCCAAACTTAAGTTATTCAATACAGCACTATTGAGGCTAATGTGTGATTGAACGGACTAATATTGTCCAGTTGATTTAGCCAGAGGCAATATATCGGCGTAGGTCAAAAACTAATAAAATAAGACTGATGACCTCAACGGAACATATTTAGGCCGTGAATGTGATAAAAGTGATATAGGATTGACGCTTACCTATGATAAAATCTGCCGCCATTTTCGCGGATGACGACTCATATAAAATTGAATGAGTGTCAGTGGTAATTAATTTCACACTTGCACGGACGCCAAGCTATGAGAGCCCAATATGAAGTTTCCTGGTCAACGTAAGTCCAAACACTATTTCCCTGTAAACAGTCGTGATCCGTTATTGGCTCAACTTACGCAGCAGCCTCAACCTTTTTCTACTTACATTTGCGGTATCGATCAAACCTTGGTTGATATCGAGGCTAAAGTAGAAGACGAGTTACTTGAGCGATATGGCTTACCTAAAGGCAACTCTACTCTCATTAATGATGAGCAAGCCCATAATTTGTACCATGAACTTAAATCCAATGAGATGATCAGCGATGAATTTGCCGGTGGCACTATTGGTAACACCGTCCATAATTATTCGATTTTAGCCGATGACCGCTCAGTGCTTTTTGGGGTTATGAGCCAGCATATTATGGTGGGTAGCTATGCATATCGCTATTTATGTAACACTTCCTCAAAGGTTGACCTCAACTTTTTACAACCTGTCGATGGTCCTATCGGTCGCTGCTTTACGTTAATTTCCGATTGTGGTGAACGCACGTTTGCTATCAGTAAAGGCGCGATGGATAAGCTAACACCTGAGTATATCGATAAAGAGGTGATACAAGGCAGTTCGGCGTTAGTATTAACGGCATACCTGATGCGAGCAAGCGAAGGTGATGGCATTACAGATGCGGCAATGACGGCCATTAATTACGCTAAAGAAGCCGATGTACCAGTGGTGTTAACCTTAGGGACACGCTTTTTAATTCAAGAAGATCCGCAATGGTGGCAAAATTTTATTAATGAGCATGTCACTATTTTAGCCATGAATGAAGACGAAGGTGAAGCGTTAACGGGTTTTAAAGACCCGTTGCTTGCCAGTGAAATGGCGCTAGATTGGTGTGACATGGTGCTAACCACGGCGGGTGCGATAGGGCTTTATACTGCGGGTTATACTGAAGATGCTGAAAAGCGTGAAACCAGCCATACCTTATTACCGGGCGCCATTCCTGAATTTAACCGTTATGAGTTTTCTCGCCCTAAATTACAAGTGGATTGCGATACGCCCATAAAAGTGTACGCTCACATAGCCCCTTACATGGGTGGACCAGAATTAATTCGTAATACCAATGGTGCTGGTGATGGAGCTTTGTCTGCGTTGCTTCATGATTTATCAGCCAATACGTTCCATAAAACCAATGTGCCTGGTTCGAGTAAACATAAACGAGATGGTTTATGTTATTCGTCGTTTTCACAAGTTTGTAAATACGCTAATCGCGTTGCATACGAAGTGTTAGCGCAGCATAGTCCACGTTTATCTCGTGGTTTACCAGAGCGGGAAGACAGTCTAGAAGAGTCATATTGGGAACGATGATTGGTCATCGATAAAAATAAAACGATAATGATGCATCATTATCGTTTTTTTTTGTGTAGATTTTTATAGAATAGGCACCGAAAGTCAGAATATTAATAAGCAATCAGGAGCGTCACGTGAAAGGACAAATCTTAAGAGAGATGCATGTACTTAAGGCTATTGAGCCTGAGTTTGAGATCCAACGCAGAATTGCTTTTATTAAGGCAAAATTATCAGATGCTCACAGCAAAACTTTAGTCTTGGGGATCAGTGGTGGTGTTGATTCATCACTTGCTGGACGTTTATGCCAACTGGCAGTGAATAGCCTTAATCAAGAAAAAACCAGTGACGAGTATCAGTTTATTGCAGTGCGCTTACCTTACCATGTCCAGCAAGATGAAGCTGAAGCTCAGCTAGCCTGTCAGTTTATTCAGCCTTCAAAACAGGTGACCGTGAATGTTCATGATGGTGTTGTTGGCATCCATAATGCCACTATAGTGGGTCTCACCGCCGCGGGTTTAGCATCAACAGACGCTGCTAAGACTGACTTTCTCAAGGGTAATGTTAAAGCCCGAATGCGCATGATAGTCCAATATGATATCGCAGGTGCTATGGGCGGCCTTGTTGTGGGCACTGATCATAGTGCGGAAAATATTACTGGTTTCTATACCAAATGGGGCGATGGGGCTTGCGATTTAGCGCCGTTATTTGGCTTAAATAAACGTCAAGTACGTCAATTAGCAGCCCATTTAGGCGCGCCAGAGATATTGGTCAAAAAGGCCCCTACGGCGGACTTAGAAGACAATAAGCCTCAACTTGAAGATGAGGTCGCTTTAGGGCTGACCTATGATCAAATTGATGACTTCTTAGAAGGTAAAGATGTTGCTAAGTCTGTGGAAGATAAATTGGTGAGTATCTATAAACGTACCCAACATAAACGTGAGCCTATTCCGACGATTTACGATTAATCTCTTACACTTTGCTTAAGGTGATGTGTTGTCGGGTGAGTTCTATTAACGCATTAGCATATTGTCGATAATCTAAATATGGCGTCAGTAACACCGTGTGCTGGTGCTGTATTTTTTGCTTTTCATCTAGTGATGTATACTGCCGAGGATCGGATATTCCCATACGTTGCTGGGCTTCTTTACCACATAAAATATGCCAAAATTCAGGAAGAAATACTACCTCGTCGTGATGTTCAATATTGGGGTTAACAATACGTAATTGGCAATGCAAGCGTGATGGAGTGTTGATGTGTTTTCCGGTTTGTGGATCATGATGTTCATTAAATAATTGGTCACGGATCTGTTTCCAATTAATCCCTTTATTAGCATTAATATCGTGCTCTAAACAGCAAATCTTCGCCATTATGGTGACAATTTTCCGCCAGTGATTACCATTTAATGTGACCAGTTGTGTGATTGCATCGGGATGCGTGGCTTGCCAGTGCGCGGGTAGCTCTGGAGGCGTAGGTAAATAAAAAATGATATCGGGATTCATCGGTCCCCATATATGGCTATATAAACCTGATGACATACTATTTCCAGTATTGTTATGAATAGTAAGTGCCTGACAGTTCAGCAGTAAATGTTACGCTATATTTTTGTTTGTATTCGGTATCTATTTTTTAAGGTAATTATGCGTGCAATTGTGATTGGATCGACAAAACATTTTTTATTTGCCGCATTTTATGGTGCTTTAGGTATTGGGTTAGCGTTAATTATTACTGCTGTTTGGATGCTTAATGCGCGGCCTAATTTATCATTATGGCACACGACACATCTAACCTCTGAATACCATCAACAGTCTGGTTTAACTGATTTTAGCCAATATTTACAATTAGAAGATAAACTTTTTGCCGAAGTAGAACAGCAAGTTTACCGTCAATATCAACCTGAAATAGCATCCCCAATTAATCGTTATGAGCGTAATAGCCTGTCTGATCCTGGGTTATGGCAACAAAATTGGAATCGTTCTTTCGAATGGAAAAACCCCCAAGCTGAGTTTGGCCTTTTATTACTACACGGCATGTCTGACTCACCTTATGTGATGTCGCATTTTGCGCAGCATTATCAACATCAGGCTTATGTTTTAGGGTTGCGCTTGCCAGGACACGGGACCATTCCGTCAGGATTAACCGACATTACTTGGCCTGATCTTGCTGGGGCGGTATCACTTGCTGTTGCCCGCTTGTCTGCCCAATTACCCGGTAAACCGATTTATGTGGTCGGGTTTTCGACAGGAGCTGCTTTAGCATTAAACCATGAACTTGAGAATATCAGTTTAGATAAGCCTACAAGCTTTGCCGGTATGGTCATGTTATCACCAGCCATTGGTCTTGCTCCCATTGCAGCAGGCGCTTATTGGCAAGCTAAACTGGGTAAATTACTCGGCCAAGATAAACTGTATTGGAACAGCATTCAAACGGAATATGATCCCTTTAAATATCGGTCTTTTGCTGTTAATGCTGGCGATGTTGTATATCAGTTAACTCAGCGTAACCAGACCTTATTAGCGTCATTATCGCCGCAACAGTTTGATGCTATTCCTGCAATATTAACGTTTCAGTCAGTTGTTGATGATACGGTCTCTTCACTTGCTGTGGTTGATTTGCTATATCAAAAATTGCCGCTAAACAAAGGCCATCAATTGGTGCTCTTTGATGTCAATAGGACGAAGAGTAACAACCAATTACTGTTTCAAGATCCACTGGCGACTTTTGCTCCATTTTGGCTACCAAAGCAATTACCTTACCGTTTAAGTTTGGTTGAAAATGATCCGCAACGGGATAATCATGTTCAAGTCAGGGAGCTAGCTGATAAATCGATAACCGATGATGTGTTAGCGTTAAGTTTAACTTGGCCTAATGATGTGTATTCTTTATCTCATGTGGCGTTAAGTTTTCCGATTGAAGATACCCTTTACGGGCCTCTACCAGGTATTGATTCGGATAAAATCCAAATTGGCAGAGCAATTTATCAAGGTGAACGGGGCATTTTCAGTGTGACGGCCGATGACATGTTGCGTCAGAAGTGGAATCCATTTTATCCTTATATGATGACTCGCATTGATGAGTTTACTCAAGGGCATCAATCTGAGTCACCATTAGACAGTAAACCAGTAAACCAGTAAACATTAGTCGCTAATGATGCTAATAATTGTTTTATTACGTCCCTGTTGTTTTGCTTGGTAGAGATTATCATCAGCGACTTTAATCCACTTATCGAGTTCAGCTTCATAATCAGCACTGGCCGTAATAGCACCAATACTGACCGTCACGTTGAATGACTGTTTATCTTCGGGTGAGGTGATTTCTAATTGCGACAGTGCTTCTCTAAAGCCATTGAGATGGTGTTCAATATGTAAGGTATTGGACAAAGGCAGAATAAGCAAAAATTCTTCTCCGCCGTAGCGGGCCACAATATCAATGTCGCGTTTAAAGTATTTCTGCAATAAATGCGACACGTTCCGCAAACACTCATCTCCAGCTAAATGGCCATAATTGTCATTTACTTTTTTGAAGAAATCTAAATCAAGCAATACAACAGTAATGGCCTGATCGCTTCGCAAACAAAAATCCACTAACTCACCAAATTTACGTTCAGCATAACGGCGATTATATAAGCCAGTTAACGGATCTCTATCAACCAGCTCAGTGAGTTTTTTGTTGGCCTTTTCTAATTCCGCGGTACGATTAGCCACTGTCTCTTCTAATTCGACTTGATGCGCGATGAGTTGTTGCTTACTGGCTGCTAATCGTTGATACAGGTTGAAAACTTCTCTGGGTGAACTATCGTCAATTGCCGAGGTTTTTTCTGGACTTGAATATGACTGACTGAATTGATTGGCGACAGCTTCTAATGGCACCGTTAACAACGCGCTGAGCTTTTTTGAAATATAGAAGGTACCCAATAATGCAATCAACAGCATGATAAAACTACTGAACATTTGTTCTTCAGCGAGTTTTAGTAGCGGCGAAAATTCTTTTAAAATATACACTGTCCAACCATTATCGAGCTCCCGGTGAGCATACATATATTCAGGCACAATTGAGGTAGTATTGTGAATATTGATTAACTCAAGATTGGCACGATACACTCCTTTATTTATTGCAAAATTAAATTGTGAAAGTGGTTTTAAACCGAGTTTTTTGGAAGCATAAATAATTTGATTTTGTTCATCAACCATCACTACAGATTCATCTTCGGTATATTCATTAACTTGATCAATATGTGAAAAATGAGTTAAATCAAGCGAACCTTCTACTATTCCTGCTACTTGTGTGCGTTGCTCATCGAGATAAAAGGGAGCGCTCATGGCAATAATCGCGTCATTACCAAAACCGCGGCCTAGAAAGGCAGATGATACGAATAGGCGTTGGTTATAGAATGACTCAATAAAATAATCTCTATCGTTAATGTTGATACTTTGTTCTGGTAATTGCTGTGTTAATAGTCTTGATACTGGGCTGGCTGCCACAATATTGGCTGCCGGATTGGCGATCAACATACTGATAAAACCGGGATAGTTTTGATGTGAACTTGATAAAATGCCTTGCCATTGCTCTGGTTTATCGGCAACTAAATCTAATTGACTTGCTGTATTTTGGATCACGGTTTGATGGTTTTTGATATAATTTTGTGCAGAGGTCGATAGGTGAGCGACCGCTTCCGTCATGTTTTGTTTTAACATGACTTGTTGACGTTCTAAAAAATAAAAATTAAAGATTAACGCTGAAAACAATAATGTTAACGACACCATTAAGGTGAAGAAATAAGTCAGTTGCGCGCTTAATTGTCTACGGTTGCGGTCTTTAACTTTGTCTTTTAAAAACCATAACTTTGGAATAGCTAAAATAAGTAATGATGCAATACTGGTATATATCAGTCCGTTGATGCCTTGCTTTGAAATAATAAAGCCTAAGTGAGATGGCGGTATATCCATCAATAGAACCACATATAAATACACCATTGGTGCACCTATAAATAACCAATAAGCGGCATCGGCATATAAGGCATAGATATCACGGCGTCTGGCATAGCCTAAAAATAATGCTTCAAGCCCAAAAAATAAGTAAACATGCGGGCTATCCCATATCAACATTAATCCTGTTGATGCCATCATTGCGGTCAAAAATGCATACCAAGGCCCTAATAAAACAGCAGCAATGACAGTCACCGTGTTACCTAATACAAATTGCACGTTAGCAAAAAATTGTATCGGGTAACAATTGATGAACAATCCTATTATTCCCAAGATAATCGAGAATAAAAGGTGTTGTTGATTAATGCGAGGCAATGTCAAAAAAATATCCTTATTATTTGTATTCTAAAAAGATTTATTCCTATCTAAGCATTTATCTCAGGAAATAGAACAGATTTCAACGCAAACGAAGTTTTTTTTACTCACAAATATTCCTTTTTATCTTTTGTGATGCAGATCTCAATCTTTTAATGGCGAAATCTTGTTCGACCTTGGTCTAATTAAATTGAAAAACAAGAAGTTCATTTCAATTAATTATTTCTCAATCATCTGATTTATATGCATTTTAATATTTTACGTTAACGTTTGTTAATCAAGTACGACTAAGGTCTTGATTGTGATGGCCCCCTGAATTGCTAAATTAACAATGGCTTTACAAAAAATAACTTAGGGGAGTCGCAATGAGTTTCGAAAATAACGATAAGGCAGCGGGTTACTGGCGTGAGAATTTACGTTTAGTACTTAGCTTGCTTGCAATTTGGGCTGCAGTGTCATTTGGCTGCGGTATTCTATTAGTAGATGTGTTAAACGAAATTACCTTTATGGGATTCAAACTGGGTTTCTGGTTTGCGCAGCAGGGTGCAATGTATGTATTCGTGGCGCTGATTTTTGTTTATGTGGCGAAAGCTAATACATTAGACAAAAAATACAATGTTCAGGAAGACTAAGGGGCACTAAGATGGATGTTCAAACACTAACATATTTAATTGTCGGCGCGACTTTTGCGCTGTACATCGGGATCGCCATTTGGACTCGTGCTGGTTCAACTAAAGAGTTTTATGTTGCAGGTGGTGGTGTTCACCCTGTTCTAAATGGTATGGCAACTGCGGCCGACTGGATGTCAGCAGCATCGTTTATTTCATTAGCCGGTATTGTATCTTTTACTGGTTATGATGGCTCAGTTTATCTAATGGGTTGGACCGGCGGTTATGTGCTATTAGCATTATGTATGGCGCCTTATTTACGTAAATTTGGTAAATTTACGGTTCCGGACTTTATTGGTGATCGCTACTACTCTCAGACGGCACGTACTGTCGCTGTTATTTGTGCCATCTTTATTTGTTTTACCTACATTGCAGGCCAAATGCGTGGTGTTGGCGTAGTGTTCTCTCGTTTCTTAGAAGTTGACGTAGAAACAGGGGTGTACATTGGTATGGCAGTCGTATTCTTTTATGCTGTATTAGGTGGCATGAAAGGGATTACTTACACACAGGTAGCACAATACTGCGTTCTTATTTTTGCCTTTATGGTTCCTGCTATCTTTATCTCAGTAATGATGACAGGTCACATATTACCGCAAATTGGTTTTGGCGCTGAGATGATTGATGCCGCAGGTAATGGTACGGGGGTGTATTTACTCGATAAGCTCGATGGATTATCGGCAGAACTCGGGTTCTCCCAATATACCGAAGGCTCCAAGTCGATGATAGATGTGTTCTTTATTACCGGTGCATTAATGTTTGGTACAGCAGGCTTACCGCATGTGATTGTTCGTTTCTTTACTGTTCCTAAAGTAAAAGACGCGCGTATTTCTGCGGGCTGGGCATTAGTCTTTATCGCTATTATGTACACCACTATTCCTGCATTGTCTGCTTTCTCTCGCGTTAATATGATTGAAACCATCAATGGACCAGAATCAACTGGCGTGCCTTATGAAACTGCGCCAACGTGGATTAAAAACTGGGAAAAAACGGGTTTAATTACATGGGACGATAAGAACAACGATGGCAAGATTTTTTACACCAATGGTGAAAAAAATGAGATGAACATTGACCGCGATATTATGGTTCTTGCCACGCCTGAAATTGCCAATCTTCCAGCATGGGTTATTGCATTAGTTGCCGCGGGTGGTTTAGCTGCAGCATTGTCTACATCTGCGGGTTTATTACTGGTAATTTCAACCTCTGTGTCGCACGATTTACTCAAGAAAAATCTAATGCCGGATATTTCGGATCAGAAAGAGTTAATGTATGCACGAATAGCTGCTGGTTTCGGGGTTGTTATGGCGGGTTACTTTGGTATTAATCCTCCAGGATTCGTAGCCGCGGTGGTGGCCATTGCATTTGGTCTCGCAGCAGCCTCGTTATTCCCTGCTATTATCATGGGGATTTTCTCTAGAACCATGAATAAAGAAGGTGCTATTTCAGGTATGGTGATCGGGCTATTATTTACTGCTAGTTATATCGCCTACTTTAAGTTTATTAATCCTGCATCGAATACATCTGAAAACTGGTTATTTGGTATTTCACCAGAAGGTATTGGTATGGTGGGAATGATGGTTAACTTTGGTGTCGCTTTTGCTGTCAGTAAAGTTACTGCTAAAATTCCTGACGAAATAGTCGCAATGGTTGAGTCTATTCGTTTCCCTAAAGGGTCAGGCGAAGCACACGATCATTAAACTGCTGTAATCAACACTGTTTAAAAAGAGCGCTTAGGCGCTCTTTTTGTTGGGCTTTAGTCCTATAGCAGATAAGCGAAACGCTTTGTTATAGTGATATTGTTCGCCCATGCACAATAGGGAAATGATTAATGGATGCCAGTGAGTTACAACCCGTAGAGCAGTTTTTAGCAGCACATTCGCCTTTCGACACGCTACCTAAAGATAGTATTCAATATTGTGCGAGAAAGATTAGCGTCGGTTATTACAGTAAAGCGTCTGCCTTTGTTGAGTTCGATAAAGACAATCCGAAATTGTACATTGTGCGCAGCGGTGCATTTGAAGTGCGCGATCCTGAAGGTGTATTGGTTGACCGTGTTGGCGAAGGAGAATGTTTTGGTTTTTCCACCTTATTATCGGGTGAAAAGGTCATTAATAAAGTGGCCATTTTAGAAGATGGTTTGGTTTATCATTTACCACAATCAGTATTTGCCCAATTACGTTCTGAACATCGCAGCTTTGATCAATTTTTTGCTCGTGCTTTTGCTAAACGCTTACGCAATGAAACTAAATTTACCGCTAAAGACTTGACCACGACTAGCCGTATTACTTCAATTATGTCATCTCAGCCCATTATCATCGACGCTCATGCCAGTGTTATGGATGCGGCTAAATTAATGCGTGAACACCGGGTCTCATCGGTGCTCGTTATCGATAATCAAAAATTAACCGGTATTTTGACCGATCGAGATTTACGTAATCGAATTATCGCAGAAGGCTTAGATGTCAATGCGCTGGTGAGTCAAGCCATGACCATCAATCCCGTGACAACTCATGCCAACGCGCTAGTATTCGAAGCAATGTTGGCGATGAGTGAACATAATATTCACCACTTACCTGTGGTTGATGGAAGCCGTGCGTTAGGGATGATCACGAGTACTGATATTTTGCGTTCGCAAAGCTCACAACCTCTACTGCTTATTGGCGAAATAGGCCGGCAAGCAAATATAGAGAAACTTATTCAAGTGAGTAAGCAAATCCCGCTACTATTACAAAATTTAATCAGTGCCGATGCTAGAGCTGAAGAGATAGGTAGAGTATTAACCTCGGTAACTGATGCATTAACGCGTCGGCTGATTGAATTGAATCAACAGATTTTAGGTCAGGCACCAATGGCGTTTTGTTGGCTGGCTTTTGGTTCCCAAGGCAGGCAAGATCAGGTTGCTTGTTCTGACCAAGATAATGGCTTATTGCTGGCACATGAACCCGATGAATTTGCTGGTGCTTATTTTGAAGCATTAACAAAAGCGGTATGTAAGGGCTTAGATGAATGTGGTTATATTTATTGCCCAGGTGACATTATGGCGCAAAATCCCAAATGGCGCTTGTCACTGGTGAAGTGGAAAGGGCTTTTCTCTAGATGGGTAAACACGCCGGAACCAAAAGCTTTAATGCATGCCAGTATATTTTTCGACATGCGCCCAGTGTTTGGGCCATTGAGTTTATTCAGTGAACTGCAAGATGATGTTTTAGCCGCTACACAAAATAACGATATTTTCCTTGCCGGAATGGCGGGGAACTCGTTAACTGAATCACCGCCATTGGGCTTTTTTAGGAAGTTTGTCCTTGAGCGTGATGGAAGTGAAGTGAAAGGTATGGATTTAAAGCATAAGGGCAGTGCATTAATTAATGACATTGCCAGAGTGTATGCGTTAAGTGCAGGTATCAAAGAGGTTAATACTGCTAAGCGGATCAGAGCGTTAATGGACGCTAATATTATTAATCGTAAAGATGCACTTAATTTGGCGGACGCCCATGAGTTCATTGCGCACATGCGTCTAGCTAATCAAGGTTACCAAGCAACCAATAATTTACCAGTGAACAATTATCTTAAACCACAACATCTTTCTTCATTAATGCGTCATCAGCTTCGTGATGCATTTAAAGTGGTGCACGATGCACAAGCAGGAATAAAGCTTAAGTTCATGAGGAGTTTCTAGTGGTCAATTTTTGGTGGGTAAAAACGGTGTTGTGGCGTAAAAAAATGACCACTTTACCGTCGCCATTAAATACATATTTAGAAGCAATCACGCCGGCATTAACAACCCTATTTCTAGATGCTCCATTGATGGCGATTGATCTTGAAATGACTGGCTTAGATCCAATCCATGATCAAGTCATCAGTATCGGTTTGGTACCAATTGTCAACGGTGTCATTCCGCTTGAAAAAGCACAACATATGATGATATCCATTAGTGGCAGTGTGGGTCATAGCGCGACGGTTCACGGTATTGTCGATAATCAATTGCATATGGCGTTAACGTTAGCCGAGGCAATTGATTGGTTTTTATCACAAACCAAGGGCTGTATTTTAGTGGCGCACCATGCACCATTAGACATACAGTTTATTCAGCAGCAGTTGATACGCTGTTTTGGTCAATCAATTCCGTTGGTATTTATCGATACGTTGGCCATAGAAAAAAAACGTTGTTTAATGCAACAATCGGTATTGAAAGAAGGCTCGTTACGCTTAAATGCAAGCCGTGAACGTTACCGTTTACCCGTTTATTCTGCTCACAATGCGCTTATTGATGCATTATCTTGTGCAGAGTTATTGTTGGCTCAAGTGGCAGCGATGGGAGATATTAAAAAGTTGTCGGTTAAAGACTTAATTAATGTATTTCGCTAGAAAAGAAAAGCCAGTCATCGAGACCAATGCCGATCGTTTAAGGGCACTTGACCGATCTTGCAGATGAAAGATAATCCCTACCAGTATTCTGGTGGGGATTTTTTATGTTTGAGCAAGAGCTTGAATTA
Source organism: Shewanella sp. SR44-4 (assembly GCF_014163715.1). Taxonomy (NCBI): domain Bacteria; kingdom Pseudomonadati; phylum Pseudomonadota; class Gammaproteobacteria; order Alteromonadales; family Shewanellaceae; genus Shewanella; species Shewanella sp. SR44-4. The sequence goes on from NZ_JACJDU010000056.1 coordinate 28,952, forward strand.
GTTCATGAGTCTGTTGAAGA
>NZ_JACJDU010000057.1:0-26727 GCF_014163715.1 Shewanella sp. SR44-4
GACGCAGTCCGCCCTAGCAGCGAAGCGATACTCGCAGGACGCAGTCCGCCTTAGCAGCGAAGTGATACTCGCAGGACGCAGTCCGCCCTAGCAGCGAAGCGATACTCGCAGGACGCAGTCCGCCTTAGCAGCGAAGCGATACTCGCAGCGGGTCATCAATATCAAACTTGCCATTTGTTCTGCTAACAAGGCGTATTTACGCATAAATAACTTGTTTAATTCAGGTCAATTCAGGTCAATACAGCGCAAATATCCAAAGACGTCGCTATTTTATAATCGTTTATTATCCAGGACTGAGGTTAGCTGAATAAGGTTAATTGTTTTTGTTAAGTACGTTTTGGCTATTTCTATCAAGATGTAGACACACGAGAGAATGATTGCTTAAATAGTAATGCATGTCTTTGTTGTATTTAACAACAGCGCATTCGTTTCAAGGTAACTGGGATTACTTTGGCGGTGCTGTTAGCTTAAATTGAGGCGTAAAGGATTAAGTACCTCATCCATTTTGCTGCTTAGCATTGGGATACAACAAGGATAATAATAATGAAACTGAATAAAATTTTGCTCGCTATCGGCATGGCTTCTAGCGTTGCGATAGTAGGTTGCGGTGATGACACCCAATACGGTAAAACCCCTCAACCAGATCCAGAACCCGAAGTCGTTACTCCTCTATTACAAGCCTTTGCCCCTAATGGCAGCTTAAAAGTCCAAATTCGCCGAACTCAATATGGTGTACCACACATTACCGCCGACAATTTAGAGAGTCTTGGTTTCGGTAATGGTTATGCCCAAGCACAAGATAATTTATGTGTAATTGCAGATGGCTTTATTAAAGCCAATTCTGAACGGTCGATGTATTTTGGTCCCCATGCTTCGATTGACTTTACTACCGGCCTTCCAACCAGTGAAGATAACGGTAACTTAATTTCTGACTTTGCCTACAAAGCATTGAAAATCAGGCAGCTTGCTGAAAACCAATACCCACAGTTTAGTTATAATTCGCGTGCATTAATGGAAGGTTTCAGTGCGGGTTATAATCAATATCTTGCCGATGTAGAAGCTGGAACTCAAACAGGCGAGCCATTTTGTGCTGGTCAACCGTGGGTTAAACCTATTTGCGGTGTCGATGTAGCAAGCTATCTATTTTCCATCGCGCTATTACCTGGGGCGGCAAACTTTTTAGATTTAATTTTTTACGCCAACCCTGGCGATGCTCAAGAGTATTTACCGCGAATTATTGGGCCTGCACCATCCACTGCACAAACCGCGTTTGTGCAGGATATGAACAACAAATTAATCGCACGGTCTGCAACCATTACCACACCGGAAACTAATCCGCGAAATTTGGGTTCTAATGGTTGGGGTTTAGGTAAGGATAAAACTGAAAATGGTAAAGGTATGGTATTGGGTAATCCACATTTTCCGCATACCGGTAATTTACGCTTTTGGCAGTCGCATTTGACCATACCAGGACAAATGGATGTGATGGGCGGCTCGTTGGTTGGTATGCCTGGATTGGTTAACATTGGTTTTAACAAAGATGTTGCTTGGACGCATACCTTTTCAACCGCAGAACATTTTGTAATGTATAACCTTGAGTTAGTTGCCGGTGATAGATTGCAATATATGTACGATAATTCGCCGATGCCAATCACCAAAGAAACGGTTTCGGTATTAGTTAATGCAGGCCCCGCTGGCATGTTGGTGGCGGAGAAGGATATTTACACCACAGCCAAAGGTCCGATGGTTGAAGCACCACCGGCATTAGCACCATTTGGATGGGACGATGGCCAGGCTTTCTTTATTCAAGATGCCAATATGGCCAATAAAGATCCGCTCGATCATTGGTTAGCCATGAATCTTGCATCCAATAAAGATGAGTTTAAACAAGCGTTTAAAAATTATGATGGGGTTATTTTTAATAACACCATGTATGCGGATAAAGAAGGTAATGCGTTTTATATTGACGACTCAACCGTACCAGGTTTTTCGGACTTAGTGGTCGATATTATTAAGACGACCCCAGCGATACAAGCGGCTAGAGCTCAAGCTGGATTTACTATTTTACCCGGTAATACCTCGGTATTTAGTTATGACTCGCCAATGCCTTATGAACGTGCGCCTAAGCTTGAACGTACTGATTTTGTGCAAAACTCAAATAACTCCTTTTGGTCAACTAACTTAGCGGCACCGCTCGAAAACTACTCTCCTTTATACGGTCCAGAGCGAGGCCAATTATCGTTACGTACTCGTATGGGCTTAACCTTAATGGAAGATGCCGCGGGTGATGACGGTAAATTTACTATTGAGGAATTAGAGGCGGCTTTATTATCCAATCGGGCTTATCTTGCTGAATTGGTGTTACCCGACTTAATCAGCCAGTGCGAGCAACAAGGGTCTACGCCGGTGATGGTTAGCGCAACATTGTCTAAAGATGTCTCGGCATCATGTGCCGCGCTAAAATCGTGGAACGGTAAACAAGATAACGACAGTAAAGGTGGGGCGTTACTTCGTGAGTTTGCCCATCAGTTCAATCAAAACACCATGCTAACCGAAGCATTTGATTATATGAGTGCAGCAACTACGCCCAATAAGCTCAATACTGACGGCAGTGCATTAGTGGCTTTAGCTCATGCAGCTTTGAATCTTGAAGCGGCAGGTTTTGCGGTTGATGTTGCGTTGGGGGATGTGCAGTTTGTTGAAAAGTCACTTCCTGATGGCTCTGCATCTGGGGTGAAGTTACCTTGGCCTGGTAGTCATAATGCGGAAGGTGGCTTTAACGTGTTCTCGACCAGTTTATCGGGCGATGACACCTTAATACCTCAACATAAATATAGCCCTGTTATGGATGTTGTTTCTGGTAATGCTACAGCATCAGGATTAACTTCTGAAGGTTACCAAGTGCGTTATGGTTCAAGTTGGATGATGACCGTGAGCTTTACTGATGACGGTCCTAAGGCAAAGGGTATTTTGACTTATTCAGAATCTAGCAATGTGTCGAGTCCAAGTTTTTCCGATCAAAGTGAATTGTATTCCTCGGCAAAACAATTACGTCCATTGCTATTTACTGAGGCAGAAATCCAAGCATCAGTTGAATCTAGCATCGAGCTAACGCTGCAAAAATAGACTAACGGTTTATTCTGTATGAGTGAATAAAACTAAAACCTCACTGATATTTATCGGTGAGGTTTTATCATTTTATAGACGAATAGACGAATAGACGAATAGACAGATGAACCAGTAAGCGGATGTTTGGGTTGTTCACATGATGATTCAATCGTGTTTGTTACCTCAATTTCAGGCTACTTAACTTCCCACCTATAAAGATGTGTTTGAGGTGATATATTGGTGATGGTGTCATTATCTTAGGTGTTACAAAGGGTAATTAACCATTTTTAGTATATAGGGATGTGTAAGTTTACAAGCCACAGGTGAGTTAAAAGTGATTATGTTTGAATTTTTTTGATGTGTGGATATGGGTAATTAAATAGCTAATTATAAGGAAGTTGGGGTAAGCCATTAACAGGGTTATAGTTTATCGCTAAAGTGAGTATATATGCACGGAAAGTAACTGGTAGCAATCCCTACTTTGGTATAACACCCGGTTGCTTGACCTAGAAAGCTAACTGAAACAAACTCGACATTGAATATATTCCTATAAATAATTGGATGACAATAATATGCTGATTTTCCTCATTTGTATCGGGCTACTATTGCTCGGGTACAAGTTTTACAGCCCGTTCGTTGAGCGACAAGCAGGTATTGACCCTAAAGTTAAAACCCCTCAAGAACGATTTAATGATGGCGTTGACTATGTACCCGTTCATCCGGTTAAAGCGTTCTTAATTCAATTTCTTAATATCGCCGGTGTCGGACCGATATTTGGGCCAATTTTAGGTGCATTATATGGCCCGATAGCACTGGTTTGGATTGTGATTGGTAATGTACTTGGTGGCGCAGTTCACGATTACTTCTCTGGTGTAATGAGTATAAAAGAAGACGGTAAAAGTTTACCTGAAATTGCTGGCCATTATTTCAATGTGTACTTTAAAGGTGCCATGTTGATATTTACTGCCATGCTACTCTTCTTCGTTGGTGTAGTATTTATCATGAGCCCAGCAGGGCTGTTAAGTAACTTAGATTATTTTAAAGACACTTTTTTGAGTAATAATACCTTTTGGGTATTACTGATTTTGGGTTATTACTTTCTCGCGACGTTGTTACCAATCGATAAAATCATTACCAAACTGTATCCAGCATTTGGTTTATTAATGATTGTGATGACAACCTCTATTGCTGTTGCATTGCTAATCCATGCGCCGCAACTACCGACTATTGACAGTATCTTTGCTTATTTTGATCACAGCCATTATAACAATGACTTATTAGAGCCGAACCCAAGTGGGCTACCTGTATGGCCATTATTGTTTGTCACTATTACCTGTGGCGCAATCAGTGGATTCCATTCAACTCAAGCACCGATTATGGCGCGTTGTTTAACTAACGAAAAATACATTCGTCCAGTTTACTATGGTGCCATGGTAGCAGAAGGTGTAGTGGCATGTGTGTGGGCTACTGCAGGTATCGCAGCTTTCCCTGGTGGTTATATCGAACTTAAGAGTGTTCTCGATATAGGCGGTCCTGGTATGGTTGTTAACCAAGTGGCGACCACTTACCTAGGTGTAGCAGGTGGTGTTATGGCGATTATCGCGGTTGCGGTTTTCCCTATTACCTCTGGTGACACTGCGTTTAGAGCATTACGTTTAACTATTATCGATGCGTTTAAAATTCCGCAAAGTGTCAGAAACCGTTTACTGGTTGCCATTCCGATTCTGATTATTGCTTATTTTATGACTAAGATTGACTTCACCCTAATCTGGCGTTATTTCGCATTCTCAAATATGTTGCTCTCAACTAGCGTATTGTGGCTTGCGACTAAGTATTTGTTTGATCGTGGTACCTTCCATTGGATTGTCAGCATTCCAGCGATTATTGGTACTTGTGTGACTGTGTCGTACATCATGACCGCAGGTATTGGTTTTGGTTTGCCGCAACAGCTGAGCCAGCCAGTGGGTATTGTTGTAGGTGTAATATGTCTTATTGCGCTGATTATTGCGCACAATAAACGCAAAGTGATTACTACTCAGTAAGTTAATGATTGTGGTAATTGTTAGTTAATTAAAGGGCTGCATTGTGCAGCCCTTTTTGTTGCCTATTTGAAACCGTAAATTAATGGCCAATACGGTCCAGTTTCTGAATCAGTTCTATTTTTATATCGTTAGGTGTTTGACTGTGCCAGTAGCCACTTACGTAAGCAAACAGCGGTAACATAAACATAATAGTCAGTAACACAATGAGTAACCCTCTGGCAGAAAGCGGAATGCCATTACGAGTGCTAAATTGCAACGCCTGTTTTTTAGGGCAAGCAGACACACAACGCATGCAAGCTTGGCATTCGTCTGAGTGGATATTTTTTTGAGTATGCACCGATATATTGGCAGGACAAGCACGGGTGCACTTATCACAACTCATGCCTTTAGTTTCAATTAAACAATGCTGAGTATTACGGCGAATTTTAAACGGACTTAGAAAACTTACAATACCTAGCAATGCGCCATAAGGGCAAATGTAACGGCAAAAACCTTGGCGACGCCATGCTGCTAAGGCAAAGATCATTCCAAAACCGATTAAGGCAACCATTGACGGCATCATAAAAAATACTGCCATTTTTAAGTCAGCCACTTTGTGGTAATTACCTGATAGGTAGTGTGGAATGCTTGCCGATGGCATAGAAATAACCAAATAAAGCAGTGCCGCTAATAATAGGTATTTAACCATTCTGAGTGGCCAGTCTACCCACGCAGGCGGTAATAACTCTGCGTGAATAACACGTTTTCTCAGTTTATAAAGATACTCACCGGCTAATCCTAACGGACAAGCCCAACCACAAAATGCTCGTTTACACACTACACCAGTGATCAATACGACACATAACATCACTACCGCAGCAGGGTGGTTTTGATCCCACAGTCCGAGAGTTAAAATAGCTTTGAGCTCTATGCCGCCCGCAATAGGCAAAAATGCATCACCGACATCCGGTCTCATTAACCAGGGGGTTTCTCCGGCATACAATAATCCTGCATTGATGGCATATTGCACGCCAACCAATAACATCGAAAGGGCAAAGAAATGTTGGCAAATCTCACGTACAGCATTGGGTCTGCCTTCTGCATTGGCAAACGCAGGTTGATATTGCCCTATTGCGGTAACAACTAATACCGCGCCCAACAATATAAGTAAAAGTGGCCAGAAAAAGCTAGCAAGAGTCGCGCCGAGCAATAATGCCCCGCTGACCAATGCGCCCCATTTTTTGCCACCCCAATACAGTAAGCTGGTGCTATATACCAAGGCTAGCATTAAAGTGATTGATTCAATTGTACTCATAGAGGATGCCTACAGTGTTTTATTTTCTATCAATAATGATAAAAGTTCTGCTTAAGGGCTAATGTGAGAGGAGTCACCAAAGCCAATAATTGATTTCTAAATATATGATCTACATTGATTTGTTTACTTTATGTAAACATTGTTAAGCAGTGTGTGAACTAAGTGTTTTCACTCTGTTGTCATGAACTTGTCTTAATTACTGGTTACCTTATTAAGATCATTTTTGTGACCGTAAAAAGTGGCTAATGGCTAAGTTTTCTTTTGAGCATTCTTTCGAGATCGACACCTTAAAGCGCTTAATTGCCCAGCATCAGCATCAATTTAGGCATAAGTCCCTGGCGAATTTATATTATCGTGGTGAAAAATTATCGGTAACCGCCATTGAGCTTGGGCAACAACAGCAACCTTGCCCTACGGTGTTATTTGTTGGTGGGGTGCATGGTGTGGAGCGTATTGGTGCACAAGTGGTGTTGGCCTTTTTAGACAGCTTACTCAATCGACTACCTTGGGATACTCATTTACAGCAATTACTCAAACACGTGCGTCTAGCTTTTGTACCTGTGGTGAATCCTGTAGGCTTTTTGCGTGGCAGCCGAGGCAATGGCAACAATGTTGATTTAATGCGTAATGCACCGATTGATTCAGACGAAGACGTGACCTTTCTTGTTGGTGGTCAGCGACTCTCGCCGCGCTTGCCTTGGTACCGTGGTCAAAATGGTATGGAGCTAGAAACCCAAGCATTAGTAAACTATGTGCAACAATTACAGCAACAAAGTAGCAGTGTTATTGCCTTAGATGCTCATTCTGGTTTTGGTTTGCTAGACCATCTGTGGTTTCCTCATGCGCATACTCGGCAACCGTTTGCAGGCATAGGTTATATTTATCATTTAATGCAATTATTCGAAAAAGGTTACCCTCACCACGGCCATTATCGGTTAGCGCCACAAAGTCATTTTTATCGGACTCATGGCGATATTTGGGATTACTTAGTGGCGAGTAATATCAGCGAAAAACCGTTTATTCCATTAACGTTAGAAATGGGCTCGTGGGCCTGGGTGCGTAAAAATCCACGTCAACTATTTAATTTCCCCGGCTATTTTAATCCGCAGAAAACACATCGACATCAACGTATTTTAAGGCGTCACGTGGTATTAATGCAGTTCATTATCGATGCAGCTTATGCACAAATTATTGAACAAATAAAGCCTAAACAGCTGACGCAGTTGACTCAACAAGCGAATCGCTTCTGGACTAAAAAAGGCTAAGTGAGGATAAACGATGACCACCTTGGTTTTGCTTAGAGGATTAATGCGCGATAGCCGCCATTGGTATGGTTTTGATCAGCGTTTAGCTCAACAAGCGGTGAATGTTATTAGCGTCGATTTACCGGGTAACGGCCTGTTAGTTAATCAGTCTAGCCCTGGTGAAATGCAGGATTATTGTGATGCGGTGTGGCAACAAATCGATGACGCCTTGCTAAAACAGGGCATGCTACCAAGCCAAGTTAAGTTAGTATTGGTTGGGTTGTCTATGGGAGGAATGTTGGCCTTAACGATGGCGGCGCAGTGTCGCTCGCGAGTTGAGCATGTGGTGTTAATTAACAGCAGTGCGGCCAACTTGTCACCTTGGTATAAACGATTCCAATGCTTGGAGTTAATGAGGTCATTGGGGGCTGTGTTCACTCGGGCTTTACGCGCCAGCTTGTCGAACAGTATTGATACAGACAAAAGTCATTGGCTAGAGGCAACGGTATTAGATTTTACCAGCAGGCATTTTGGCGAGAGTATTGACGTGATTAATGCCTGGAGCATACTGAGATTGCAATGCCATACATCATTTATTAATGGGCTACGCCAATTGTACGCCTCAGCCCGTTTTCACTGTCCAGTATTGAATGACATACCGGTTAGCGTGATTGTCGCTAATCAAGACAAACTTGCCCATCCAAAATGTAGCGAACAGTTAGCGGTATTTTATCAAACACAATTACACAAAATAGACGACTGTGGTCACGATGCCAGCCTTGATCAACCGCAGCAGTTACAACAATTATTGCTGGATATTATTCGTTAGAGCTTATTCAGTAGGGCTTATTCGTTAGAGCTTATTCAGTAGGACTTATCCATTAGGGCTTATAGAGTAGTGCTTCTTAAATAGAAAGTACTGAATCGAGAGTATTAAACAGAGAGTACTAAATTGAAAGTGCTAAATAGTAGCGATTACTCATTCAATCACATAATCATTCACTTTAGCTTGCTTGCCATTTTTTAATGTCTTGCTGCCAAGCATTGGCGGTAAAGTCGATAAAGGCTCTGACGACGGTTTGCTGGTAGCTGCGCGACAAATAAACCGCCCACAACGTCTTACCCGGCGCAGTGGTGTTGGGCAGCACTTCAAGCAATTCACCTTGTTCAAGATAGTGATTAGCTAAATCGGTCGGCAAGCACACAATACCGTTGCCACGAAGCGCCGCATTGATTAATACACCCATGTCATTGGCCTGTAAATTACCGCTCACATCAAGTAAACAGGTTCGAGACTCATCGATTATCTCCCAACGTGGTTGGCTCGAGTGGCGTAAACAGTTGTGTTGTAATAAGTCATTAGCTGACAATATGGTCGAATGTTTGGCGAGATAGTCAGGGGATGCGCAAACCACATTGTCGATATGCATTAAGCGTCTGGCGATTAAGCTTTCATCAGGCTGGTGGGTATAACGCAACGCAATATCGACTCTGTCATTCACCAATTGCGAGACATTATCCGACAGTAGCAGCTGAATATTAACTTGAGGATGTTGCTGGCAAAAAGCCTCAACTACGTCATACAGTTTGTGTTGCCCAAGTCCAATGGGCGAGGCGATACGAATACTGCCAACCAGTTCATTATTATGGCTGTTGGCGCGACTTTCCATCGCCGTCACTTCACTTAAAATCCGTTGGCAGTAATTAAGCGCTTCTTCGCCCTGTAGGGTGAGGCTAACTCGGCGAGTAGTGCGATGTAATAATCGCAACGCTAACCATTGTTCAACTTCTTTGATATGGCGCGACACTTGTAAACGGCTTAAGCCAAGTTGCTCGGCCGCTTGGGTAAAGCTGCCACAACTGGCCACTTCAACAAAGCTGCGTATAGCAGATATTTTGTCCATAAAATCATCCTGTCGCGACAGCTAAAGGTTATAAGTTTTCTATATTTTTCAATAGGCTATCGGCTTTGTTGATAATGGCCTGTTGCGTGTGCACATCCATTTTTTGCCAGTTTTTATACACCATTGCCATACGAGGATTACGTGAAAATCGGTCTTGATGGCGCTGAATGAAATGCCAATATAAACTGTTGAATGGGCAGGCGTTATGTTCTGTCTTGAGTTTGACATTGTAATGGCAGCTTTTGCAATAGTCGCTCATTTTGTTCAAATAGTTACCGCTGGCGGCATAAGGTTTTGTGGCCACAATTCCGCCGTCAGCAAATTGAGTCATCCCGCGCGTATTGGGCATTTCGACCCATTCGATGGCATCAATGTAAATGCCTAAATACCAGTGGTCGACTTCATCTGGATTGATACCCGCGAGTAAACTAAAGCAGCCAGTCACCATCAATCTTTGAATATGGTGGGCATAGGCATAATCGAGCGACTGTTTTATGGCGTGGTGCATGCAATTCATCTTGGTGTTGGCGGTCCAAAAATACCCTGGCAGCGGCCGCTGTGCTTGTAAGGCATTTTTAGTGGCGTAGTTGGGCATATTGCACCAATAAATACCGCGGACATATTCACGCCAGCCAAGTATTTGCCTAACAAAACCTTCAACTTGAGCCAGTGAAATATCATGTTGATGCGCTTGCCAATGCGCGATGACTTTATTAATCACTTCACTGGGGGAAATAATTTTAGCGTTAAGCGCAAACGATAGCCTTGAATGATATAAGCTCCAATCCGCACGGCTATTTTCGGTCATCGCATCTTGGAAATGACCAAAGCGGATCAATAAATGCTGGCAAAAAAAGTCGAGTAACTCACGCGATTGGCGTCGATTTACTGGCCATAATAATTGGCTTTCTGCCTTACCTATGGTGTTGATGTTATGGCGCTTAAGGCGGGCTAAAATATCACTGACATCGTTAGAAAATACCAAGGGCGCAGGAACATCAGCAAGGTCATTCTTTTTAAAGCTCGCACGGTTTTGCTGGTCAAAATTCCATTGGCCACCTAATGGTTCACCCTCTTGCATTAATACATTAAAGCGTTTGCGCATGCGTCGATAAAAAAACTCCATTTTCACATGTTTATTCGGTGTGAATTCGCGCTGAATATCGGCAAATGGCAGTAAGAAATGTTCTGTGTCATAGCTGTTTTTAGTCACCTTTGGCAGTGCGAGTTCACTCAATTGTTGCGCTAAGCGATATTCATCAGGCTGTTGATATTCAAATATCGTCAGTTGCTGGGTTGTGGTGATATTTTCAAGTAATGCAGGGAGATCTGCATAGTGCTGGGTGTCATCTAATGTTAGGTACATCACTTGATGACCACTCTTGGCTAAGGCCTGTGCAAATTGCGCCATAGAGGCAAAAAAGGCGCAGACCTTTTGCACATGATGAGTGACGTAGTTTGCTTCTTGTCCCAACTCGGCAATCAAATACACCACATTAGGATCGACTTGTTTAAACCAGGAGTGTGACGCATTAAGTTGGTCGCCCAAAATGAGTCTCAATGTGCTGGTTTGCGGCAATAATGTTGGTGAAGCATGGGTGTAAAGCGTCGTCATGGTGATTACCTTTATTCAGATTTATGTCGGCGACAGCGTTCAGAACAATATTTAACGTTGTCCCAATCTTTGGCCCATTTTTTACGCCATGCAAAAGGGCGTTGGCATACCAAACAGATTTTATGGGCTAAATGTGGTTTTTTATGTGTCATGGCGAGCCTTTTTCTGTTTGGGCTTTGGGCGTACATGACGGGTTAATACCGCAACAATATGCTGTTTAACTTGAGGTTGTTCGCGATATGACCATAAACGATCGCGGGCAGTTTGTGATGCTTGAGTTAAATCAATCATTGGCTCTGGATAGTCACGACCTAAGATAATGTCGTTAAAAATCGCTTCCATAGGCGGTTGTTGCCAAGGTTGATGAATATACTCATTGGGTAAATTGGTGAGCTCTGGGCACCACAATCGAATAAACTCACCGCGTGGGTCTTGGTCCTGTGACTGCTTTACGGGGTTATATAACCTTATGGTGTTAATACCTGTGACCGAGGCTTGCATTTGCAGTTGTGGATAATGGATCCCGGGTTCGAAATCGAGAAAATAATTGGCTAGCGGTAAGCTGGCATGCTGCCAGGCAATATTGAGATGGTGAGTCACAAAGCTGACTAGCATGGCGCGCATTCTAAAGTTGATATAGCCGGTTTTTTTTAAACAACGCATACAGGCATCGATAATAGGGATCCCCGTTTGGCCGTCAGCCCAGCGTTGAATATCTTGCTGCACTTTGTCGTCGGTACGGTAGGGATAATCAACATACCCAGGGTTAACCGGGGTAAATTCCATGCTGCATTGGCTTTCAAATTTTTGCATAAAATGGCAATGCCAATGTAAACGAGACATCATCGCCAATAACGGTTTTCTCCACGCTTTATTGCTGGTTTGCACCTGGTTATAACGTGTTAATGTCGCTTGGTATACCTGCTTTAGACTGATGTTTCCCCATGCTAAATAAGGCGATAAGCGTGAACAATGGGTCCGACTTAAGCTCGGGCTTGAAATGCTGCGCTGATAGTCTTTACCCCGATGGGTTAAAAAACTGCTCAGTATTGTTCTGGCTGCTTTGGGGCCACCTATTTGAAACTGATCATTTTGTGTAATGATGGCCTGGTCGATAAGCGGGTCTTGATAGTTATCGAGTTTTTGTAACTGACATTGTTGCCAGTTGGGGATGGCAATAGGGCTGTTCATTACTTGTTGCCAGTGTTGATCCCATGCCTGACGATTTTTTCGGCCACGCACTACAGCTCCAGTAGGCGACTGCTGCCAATTAACTTGCTGTTGATTACACCAGCGAGCAACCGTTTTATCGCGTTCAAAGCTGTTGTGTAAACCTATCTCTTGATGACTATAAATATTCTTAATTTCAAATGTTTGGGATATCTCATCTAGTAAGTCAATCATCGGCATACTGAACATATACACCTGTCCGTTAAATCGGAGCAGTTGTTGATTCATATCTTGCAGCGACTGCCACACAAAGCGCCAATGGCGTTCATTATAATGCGAGTCAGCCAGCATAAATGGCTCAAAGGTGTAAATGAGCAAGCAGGGTAAATTGTGGTTAAACGCATCGACGAGCGGTTGATGATCAGACAAGCGCAAGTCGCGTTTAAACCAGACAATATTAATAGCTTGTTTGATTGTGTCGGGCATGGCGCCAAAATCTCATGATGAATGAGCCATTAGATACGCACTAGCCTGCGGTTTAGATTGCTTTTAAGGACACAATTACGTAATGATTTTACATCTTACTTTGTATCTTTAAATGAAACAATTAAGCGCAATTATCGATATTTATCTCTAAAATATTACCCACTAAACTAGCTCCATTGATAATTAATAGAGCGAGACACAAAATGAAATTAGCAGTATTAGGCGCAACAGGTTGGATTGGTGGCACTATCATGCAACAAGCGATAAGCCGAGGCCATGAAGTGATTGCCGTAGTGCGCGACGCCAGCAAAGTCACTCAAGATGTGGCCGTACGTACGCTTGATTTAACCACGATGACAAGCGATGCCATCGCTAGCGCATTTGCCGATGTTGATGTTGTTATAGCGTCAATCGGTGGCCGCACCGCACAAAACCATCAAGTAGTTTCTCAAACCGCTAAGCAATTATTGCAACACTTGCCTAAAGCAGGCACACCGCGTTTGTTATGGGTTGGCGGTGCAGGTAGCTTAGAAGTCGCACCAGGCGTGACGTTAGTATCAACACCAGAGTTTCCTGCAGATTATAAAGCCGAAGCCATCGCCCAAGGTGAGGCACTAGCTGTGTTCCGCGATACAGATTCTACTATCGAGTGGACTTATGTTAGCCCCGCAGCGATTATTTTCCCTGGAGAGTCAGAAGGCCAATACCGTTTAGGCGGCAACGAATTCTTTACCGATGCACTAGGCCAAAGCCGAGTATCAGTAGTGGATTATGCCAAAGCTATGCTCGATGAAGCCGAAAATGCTAAGCATGTTAATCAACGTATTAGCGTTGCTTACTAAGTGATATTGGGTGGGTGATTAATCGAAACAGGCCAAAATGGCCTGTTTTTTTTATGCTTGTGGATGTAAAAGGTCTGGATGAGGATTAAAATATGGCGAGATAAGCTGTTTTGAATAAATTTACTTAATTTAAAAATACTATAGCTTCTGTTCTATTTTCTTTTCGGTTACAAGTCTCAGTTTTGGAATGATGGCGTTTACTGTCCACGCTTCAATTTGTCTATCTGGTGAATGCTGTAAAGATGCAAATAGGAAAATAAAACATACAAAATATTGGAATGCTCTCTTAGGTCGAATGTCTGTTTTATTGACCTTAAATAGAATGCTAAGCATCTCAATCGTTTTAGCAAATTCTTCTTTTTTAGTCGCATATTTCAACAAATTTAAGCCTTAACCTTCTGTTAACTTTATTGTTATTTTGACTTTTTTTTAGAATATAGAATGTATAACGCTGCACTGCAATAAATACATTGTTGCTTCGCAAAGCAGATCAACATAGAAAAATTATTATAAATTAATAGTTTTACTCTGTACAGCATGTAAGGTGTTGCAAGTATTTAGTCATAACGGCCGATAATTAATAAAGTTAAATATATAGATAATCTTAATTCTGTTTGCTTGTTTAATTTCTTGAATATTGTTATTTAATATGCTGATGCCAAATAGTTACTTTGCCAAAAGCTAAATAGTTAACGATTAAAATACAAATAAATGCTAAAGCTAGTGGAATTAAATTTACTTCAGTGAACACGACCCAATTCGCGATAGAACCTGTCATCATCATCCAGCTAAATAATGCCAAAGCTAACAATGCAACAAAACTAATTACATTTAACAACCGTTTAATTACAGCTAGCATAGATGACTCCACTGAAAATCATATAACGCGTAGTACATGATGTCGGTCTGGTTGCGTTTGTTAGGCATTACTATCCTATTTGCTTATTAAGGGAGGGTAGTTTTCCATGTTTTTTAATATGAGCAGTATGAAGGTAAACCTCAATAAATGAGACTAAGTCAGGATCAGATATTGTAGCAACTCCTAACAAAGATTTCCCCGACGCTATAGACTCAATTTCGTCTACTGAAGTGCTACAGCGAAATCCATGCTTTGGATAAACTTTGTTACCATCAGAGAGCGTAACTGGAGTTTTCACATGATCCCAAATTCTGTGATGTAAACTAGCTGCTTTACCAATATAGAATATCTCACCATTAGGCCTTGCAAAAAAATATACTCCACTATGCGATCCGATATTATCTCCTGTCACTAGCATTCCCATATTATTTGGATTTGACCAATTCCCTATATTCGCATCTACTTGTTCGAGAGGAAAATTTATTTCCACACCATCAAAAAAAACTGGCAGTTTAGTGCTTATCTCGCGGATTAAAATATATATTTCTGAAATATTCATGCACTCTCCTGGATGAGACGCCTTGCTAGCAGTTTTTTTGCGTATGACTAATGGAACACTAGCCCACTCATTAAATTCATTTTTTACGGGTAAAACTCTTATTAATGCCTGAATAGGAAATGAAACTTCATTAACTATTGTTGAAGAATACTCCGCTATTGATTGAATCCCTGATGCAAAATATTCCCCATTTACCAGCAAAGCAAACTTATTGCCTTTTTCGTCTTTTACATAAAAATATATTTTTTCAGACACTAGTTCTTTTGGTGTCTTTTGTGACTTTTTGGGCTCACCTAATATAGTTAAAGTGTACTTATTTATCTTCAAAGTTATTTTGCTAATTGACATAGTTCTAAATTTAGTGAAATCATAAATTTAGTGGGGGCAAGGTGATATTTTGTAAAAAGTAAATTGAAACAATGGCTTTTATAAAGCGTTTACGTCCAAAAACGAGCTGGTCTCTGCTTGAAAATGTCTAAATTCAACTCTGAACTTGAGGTCGTTGAAGAAAATAGCGTGAGCCTGACAGGACGTCAGGCTAGCTTTCGCGGTACAGGATGTACCATCGGAAGCGTTAGCATTTTCGAATAAGGCTGAAGAACACTAAGACGAAGTTAAAAGCTGGATCAATTTCCGTCGCAATTTTTTCGCTGCTGTTGTTTGGTTAAAAAGCGAAAATGTTGCCGGAACGGCAGGGGTGATCCAAGAGGGGATTGCTGTTGATCCCCTTTTGGCCCGTGCAGGGTGGAACCTTGCGATCTTAATTCAAACGAAGTTTAAAAATAGATATGGTGAAGCGCCACGACGTTGGTGGCCGAAGGCCATCGCCAAGACTAAAACCAAAGAACAGAGCTGGATTCCGGCTCACAAGCATTACCGGAATGACGGGAAATGGCGACCGGAACTACAGAGAAGAGTGACTGGCATGTCAGATGTACTTGGCCCGTGCAGGGTGGAACCTTGCGGTCTTAATTCAAACGAAGTTTGAAAAATAGGTATGGCGAAGCGCCACGACGTTAGTTGCCGCAGGCCATAAGTACAAAGTATAAAAAACAAAGCTGGATTCCGGCTCACAAGCATTACCGGAATGACGGAAAATGGCGACTGGAATGACGGGAAATGGCGACCGGAACGATGGAAAGTGGTGACCGGGATGATGGGAAATGGCGACCGAAATGACAGAGAAGAGTGACTGGGATGTCTGATGTATTTGGCCTGTGCAGGGTGGAACCTTGCAATCTTAATTCAAACGAAGTTTGAAAAATAGGTATGGCAAAGCGCCACGACGTTAGTGGCCGCAGGCCATAAATAGCAGAACTAGAACCCATAAAAGCATCGCTTTATGAATTATCCCATTGATGACAAAACTCAATAAAGCTTTTCAACAGCGGGCTGTGATATTTATCTTTGTGAACCACCAACCAAAACGGTCGCTGCATATTAATATGATTCCCCTTAATTGGGGAGTCGAGCTGAGTCACACGGCCATCGTTAATCGCATATTGTGCCGCCAAAGCAGATAAACATCCTAAGCCAAGTCCGGCGGCGACACTGTTAATTAATGCCTCAGTAGTGTTAAGTTCAAACACTTCATGCCACGATTCTATTTGCGGCGCGATAGTGCGCAAAAAAAACTCTCTCGAGCCAGAACCTGCCTCACGTAATATCCATTCACTTTGTTCTAAATCATTAAACGTCCATTGTGCCTGCAGATTTATGGGTAAATGAGGCGCAGCGATAATACACATTTCATCATGGCTAAACTGACTGGCGATGAGTTCTGGGTGATGACTTTTACCCTCAATCAAGCCAATGTCTAACTCGTAATCCAGTAGTTTTTGGCAGATTAGACGTGAATTGGAAATCACCACGCTTTGTGAAAAATGTTGATGTTGCTGCCGAAAATGGCTCAATAACCCGGGTACAACATGATTACCTAAGGTGTCACTGGCACCTATTTTCAATTGACCCGTAAAAGCGTGGTCTGCATCAAACAATTGACTGATATTATTTGCTCTACTAAGCAGCTCATCGGCCAGTGGTAATAGCTTGTGTCCTTCTTGATTCAGCACCAAGCGATTATTGACCCGATCAAATAGCGGGTGACCCAGTTGTTTTTCGAGTTCAGCCAGTGCCATGCTCACCGCGGCTTTAGACAAATACAGCGCCTCGGCTGCTGCTGTTAAGGTTTTATGTTGGGTAACACTGGTAAACACGTTGAGCTGCTTTAATGAAATGTGCATAGCGCCGCTTAGTTTGATATAGAGTGAGTTTGAAATAGCATTAGTTTGATGGTTATAAAGTTAATGTGAACGGTTTTATCTTCATCGTTATTGTTATGATCGATATTTCGTTCATATTTTCTGAACGTATGTTTCATATAATTGGATATATATAAACAAAGTGCAAGCGTAATATAAGCTTATTCTCTGATGGGTTGTTTTGAGGTTGTAATGATTCGGGCAGTAAAACAAACACTAACGGCAGTTCCAACCCCTATGGCTGGATTAGCGTTGGGAATTGCAAGTTTAGGTTGGAGTTGGGAAACCCTCGTTGATTTACACCATTATAGTCAGTGGGTTGGGGCTGCCATCGCAAGTGTATTATTGCTGATTTTAAGTGCTAAATTTTTATTACATTCACATTTATTACGTCAAGATCTCGCTCATCCAGTCGTTGGTAGCGTGGTACCTACTTTTGCAATGGCGTTAATGGTGGTGTCGAATTCGCTGGGTTATGCCTCGGCACTCGCAGGTGATTTATTATGGTCATTTGCCGTTTTGCTACACATCGGTTTTTTGGTCGGGTTTATTTATCATCGCAGTAAGCAATTTTCTCTGCATCATATGGTGCCGAGTTGGTTTATTCCTCCTATTGGTATTGTGGTGGCAGATGTGTCGTTTTCAGGCAGTATTCATCTCGCGTGGGTTGCTCATGCCGCGCTGATTTTTGGCATGTTAAGTTATGCCATAATGTTACCGATGATGATTTATCGTCTTATATTTACAGAACAAATCCCTGATGCAGCCAAACCAACCTTAGCGATTTTAGCGGCGCCAGCCAGTTTATCTTTGGCGGGTTATTTAACCGTAATTGAACAACCATCGCCGGTCATTGTTGGATTATTATTTGGTATTGGAGTGTTAATGACTGCAATTATCTATTTGTGTTTTTTCAAACTGATGCGTTTACCTTTTAGTCCTGGTTATGCCGCGTTTACGTTTCC
The DNA here is from genome assembly GCF_014163715.1 of Shewanella sp. SR44-4. Lineage (NCBI taxonomy): Bacteria > Pseudomonadati > Pseudomonadota > Gammaproteobacteria > Alteromonadales > Shewanellaceae > Shewanella > Shewanella sp. SR44-4. The sequence continues at coordinate 18,350 of NZ_JACJDU010000057.1, forward strand.
GATGGTGATTGGGGCAACGGCATTATTTAAGATGTCTGTTTGGATGGAAAGTGTTGGCATGGCTGCGGAATATGTACAGCAAATTAATGCATTAGCTGAGTTTGAATTGCTTGTCGCTACCGTGGTTGTCAGTTATGTTTGTCTGCGATATCTGCATTTTTATCAACCGAATAGAGTCTTGGTGGCTAATCCATAAATGAGCGTATATGACCCCAGCAATTGAGATAGCAAAAAAGCATAAAATAGATTTTGAAGTACATGAATACCACCATGATACTAATAGTGAATCTTATGGTTTAGAAGCAGCGCAAAAACTGGGCGTGCCAACGGAACAAGTGTTTAAAACCTTGGTGGTGAGTTTAGATAATCAAGCGCTGGTGGTTGGGGTTGTGTCAGTGTCGTCGATGTTGAGTATGAAGTTAATCGCGAAAGCCGCAGGCGCAAAAAAAGCCCGCATGGCAGAGGCATTAGTCGTTGAGCGTTCTAGCGGTTATGTACTGGGTGGAGTGAGCCCATTAGGGCAAAAAAAACCTTTGCCGACAGTTATCGATATTTCTGCACAGCAGCATCAACGTATCTACATTAGCGCCGGCAAAAGAGGCGTAGATATCTCGCTAAGCCCTGCTGATTTACAACGGTTATTGAAAGCCACCTTTGCTGATATTTGTGCCCAACGCTAACGTCTATTTGCCATTAACTGGCCGATGAGATTGTTAGCTTAATGACCATTGTCAGCAAGCAATACGCAGCAAGCATTTCGCAGCAAACATTTCGCAGCAAACATTTCGAAATAAGCATTTTACAGCCAATAATTTTTTACAAAGAGTTCGCTATAAAAGGTTAGCTATAAAAGGTTAGCTATAAAGAGATCGCCGTAAACATTTGCAGTAAACAATTCACCTCAAACAATTCACCTCAAACAATTCATCTCAAACATTTTATCGTAAAATATCTGCTCTTAAACAAGTCAGTCTAAAAGAATCAGTCTCAAAAGAGTGAGTGTTGAACTATTCAAGTTCAAACTCTAGGTTTTACCTTCGTTCAATAACACCCTTCATTATCAATTTATTTTGGCTTTAAACTCTGCTTGGGTATTGGGATTAGCTTTTTGATACCAATAATCGAGCATTCTACTGATTTCTGCTTGGGTGATATTTTCAGTTTTATTAACCTGAGTGTCGGCAGTATTGTTACTTGCGGTAACCTCTGCCGTTTTTGCGACTGGTACTATGGCTACTGGCGCTACTGGCGCTACTGGTACTACTGGTACTACTGGTACTACTATTACTACTGGTGCTACTGGTGCTACTGGTGCTATTGGTACTACGGGCGCTGCAGTAGCTGTTTTTTTGTTGATACGTTTAGCTGATGCAATTGCAGCTATGGCACCAGATCCATTATATTGCGCGATTTCTTGAGCAAAATCACGGCCAATTTGTAAGCCTGATTTCATCAGTTTATCTTGAGTAAATACAATGCTTTTACCCGTATTGTCGGTTAACGTTATAGTGGGTTGATCATTAAATTGATTGGCGCGTGAGGCAGAGTTAATGGTCGGCAAAGTGAGTTGATAGTTTTGCTCGCTGGCCTGAAAACGCAAAATAACAACATCAGAAATAAAATTATTTTGGCTGCCATTATCTCGATAACGGGCTTGATAGCGAAAAGCGATTTGTTGCATATTATCGGGCATGCTTAAGTCCAGTTTTACACTCGATTGCTGTTGTGAGGCTTTACCATTAACTAATACCGTTTCGGCTCTGTCTGGCAGTTGTAAACTGGCGGCGATGCCCATAGGGCTAAGAGTAAGACAAAGTAACGCGATGATATGACGCATAGTGTGTGGTTCCATTGATGTTGATGAACAATATTGTTTGTTATGTGTAAGCACAATAATTGCTTATTTACTTCATTGCTTAATGGGTAATAAATGCTGGTCGGTAATACTCTGGCAGTTCAAAGGTTTTTAGCGTGTTGCTTAATGGGCAAACAAAACGGAAAAAACACGATGTCAGTGCAAGGTCGGGCGAGTGCTCGTCGCCATTGCCATGCAAACGGTCGCCCACAACGGGGTGGCCTAAGCTTGCCATATGAATACGAATTTGATGCTTACGACCCGTGTCTATTTTTACCTGTACTTTGGATTGATTCAACTCTGAGTTGTAGGTCAGTAAGGTGGCGTGGGATAACGCCGGTTTATTATCGACTGGAGTATTAATGGTAACGGGTTTGCTCGGAAACTCACCTTCAACAATCACTTGATAGTACTTTTCCAATTCGCGAGTTTCAAACAGCTTAGCAATAGCGGCAGTGGCTTTTTTACTGTGTCCCAATACTAATAATCCGGTGGCAGCACGGTCTAGGCGATGAATAATAAAGGCATTGCGCTGTGGCTGCATATTTAATTCAGCGTAGCGATTAATGGTGGTGTGATCGCTCCACTTTGAGCCCTGGCAACGCATACCATAGGGCTTGTACCAAATGCTGTATTCAGCTTCATCAAACAATAACTCTGCCGGTGTGACTTGTTCATCTAGAATGTATTGATTGTAATAAAGATGCAGCTTGTCACCGGGTTGCAAAGGTTTTTTTGCACGGCGAATACGATTAGTTTGTTTACCATGGCTGTGCCAAATAGCGCCTTTTTGCATAGCATCTTTCAATACTTGCTTACTCAGACTACTGACTTGCGCTAATAGATCAATGGCGTCAGTACTGTGCTCGGTAATATCAATATGGTATTCGGTTTTATCGGCCATCATTTGGTTAACTCTAACAATGCAGTTTATCAGCAGTAAATAACGCTAAATGTTACCTTATTTAGCGCTTCAATGTTGATTAGTTAATGAAACTTTCTCTTCGCTTAAGTATCTATGTATCATCTGTCGTAAAGTTGTTTTAGCATAACGCGACAAAACACCATATCAATTTGGAGTAGGTAACTTGGAACACATCGTTTGGGATTTTGATCCTATATTAGTCTCGTTTATGGGATTAACCGTACATTGGTACGGCGCGCTTTTTGCGTTGGCTATAGCCACTGGTTTTCAGGTGATGAAGCACTTTTACAAAAAAGAAGGCTTAGATGTTGAGTCTCTTGATAATCTATTAGTGTATTGCGTGATTGGCATTATTGTTGGGGCGCGTTTAGCTCATTGTATTTTTTATGACCCTGGGTATTACTTTGCTCATCCGCTGAAGATATTTGCGATTTGGGAAGGCGGCCTTGCTAGCCATGGCGGTGGGTTAGGAGCGATATTGGGTCTGTATTTTTACCAACGTAAAGTGAAGTTACCGTTTTTGTTTTTACTCGATCGTTTAGCGATCGCGACAGCCATATTTGGCTTTTTTGTGCGTATGGCGAACTTTGCTAATTCAGAAATTTTGGGCGAACCCACTAATCAGCCATGGGGCATTATTTTTAAACGTATTGATATGTTGCCGCGCCATCCTGCGCAGTTATATGAATCGTTTGCCTATTTATTAATATTTATCGGTCTATTCGCCATTTATAAATACACCAATATGAAGCAAAAACACGGCGCTATCTTTGGTTTGTTTTTGGTATTGGTCTTTACTGCGCGTATCGCGATTGAAAGCGTGAAAGTCAGCCAGGCGGCATATCATGAGTCAATGCTCAGTGCCGGCCAGTGGTTAAGCTTACCGTTTCTGTTCACCGGTATTGTGTTGCTGATTATGGCATACCGTAAACGCAGTTAATATGCTTACAAACTGAAAGTGATATCCAATAAAAACGTCCTATTGCTACTGCAATAGGACGTTTTTTTATGAGCAATCTGAGTCAGGCTTTAATGCCTTTTATTTGGCATTACATTCCAGCAGGTAAGTACTTAAAGCGCTTCATTTGTTCGTAATGGGTATCCACAATTTTTTGCACTTGTTCTGGCGTCAGTTTGGTTTTCCACTGATGCTTGCCACCATTTCTAAAGAAGGCATTAGCATTTTCGTGTTTTTCAACAAAGCCACGTTTGGTTTCTTGGGCTTTTAGTTGGGCAAAAGATGAATGCTTAATGGCATTTTTCAGGCGGACAGGGTCTTTTTTCAAACCTAAAAAGGATTCTACTTTACGGAAGACCTTTTTAGGATCATCTAGCATATCCTCATAGCGTAAAATCAGCTTTGATGCGTCATCGGCAGTCCAACTAGACACATGCATAGACCAAGAGGTAATAATTTGTGGCACATGCGGTGCTTCATTTGGCGTACCAGTCATTTCTTCTGCCATATAAGCTATGGCTTCATCGATGCTGTAATCAAAGTAATTGGCCATTGAAATTGCCACATCTAGCGGGTTACGAACCACATAAATCGCCCCAGATGTGACTAGGGAATTATGCAGTGGATGACCGTTATATTCGCCTAGGTAGTTGTGGGTTTTGACAAATGTGGTGCCATTAGCTTGATGCGCAATATCAGCCTGAACCTGTGGCCTTAGTATACTGACTTCTTCTAACGTCAGTTCGGTGGTGGCGGCTTTGTTTTTTGGTAAATAGTGTTGGTAACGATGCGCGGCCGACTCTGCTGTCGAAATAGTGTGCATGGTATTAATATCAATCGGTTGATCTTGATTTTGAATATAGTTTTCTAAAAATGCGCGTACCCAAGTGTTACCCGATTTAGGGTAAGAGGCCACCCAAAGTATGTTTCCCATCCGTAATCCTTTGTTATTATTTTTACGTCGTTCAATGCAGTAAAACTACCGATAATTGTGCAAAATGGCAAGTTTACTGGGGTGTTTGTATAGGGATTAAACTGTGATTATAACGACGATAATGTCGCTAAATGTAAACGCTGTAATGAATTTCAAGCTTCATAGTGCATGGTTTATTGTTAAGAGCTGACATTAATTGCTTTGCATCAAATTGCTAGCAAATGTAGCATGCTTGTTAATAAATGCCTTGCGACCGTTTGGTAGAGGTATTTTAGGCTGTATTATGTATAAAACAACAAGGAGAGTTTTGATGAATATTAATGCAACGCTGGTTGGCCAGTTAATTGTTATTTTCGCATTGCTAGTGGGTGTTATCAGTTATTTTCTTGGTCGTCGTAAAACAAAATCACCGATTATGGCGGGCGTGCTTGGCGCTGTATTATCAATTGTACCGCTATTTGGTTTGATCTATTTAGTGGTGTTGATGCTCAAAAATGATGTTAATTTAGGCGCTGAAACCGCAAGCAATTAAAGGTTGTTCCTAGGTCTCCTTTTAATGTTAAGGCTGCTGTTTTGATGCAGTTACCATTTTTTCTGCTAGTGATAATAAGTTTCGGGTCAACTTATGCAACGTTAATTCCTCGCTCTGCTTATGAAGCATTCCGGTTATTGGGTTCTATTTCAGAGTGTGTTTCAGTATTAATGGCTTACGGCTTAATCGTTGCGTACAACAAATTTACCTCAGAAAAAATTGCGGTTATCTCTTCATCATAACGTTGGGCTTTGTTCAGTTGAGCATTAAAAGGGGATAGCTGAGTGTTGTATCCACTTTAACTGCTCTGACAAGGCTCTAAACCAGTAAACGTGTCCGCGGTGTTACTGTTTAAACGCTTTGATTTTACTTATGCAACCCTTTATACTTGCCGCTGCATTTTTATGCACTGCGCGTTTAATAAATTTTAAGCCTAATTTACACATATTGCCGAGGTCGTTTTTCCATAATGAATATTAAGCCGCATTAGTTTTCCCTCCCTATTTGGATCGTTAAGATCCGTCCGTAATTGCTGCCATGTTGGTAGTTTTTGTTGTATATCACTATCCAATATCATTTTGTCGCATTAATGAGTTAATTTCACCGCTGACGCACGCTGATATCTCAGGCGTTAACATATGTTATTGGCATATTGGCTAACATTAAAACAGAGTAAAATACATGATACAAAACATGAAAAAAGAATGGTTTTCCAACATCCGTGGAGATCTGTTAGCAGGTATAGTCGTCGCGCTAGCGTTAATTCCTGAGGCGATTGCCTTTTCTATTATTGCTGGGGTTGATCCAAAAGTGGGTTTGTACGCTTCATTCTGTATCGCTGTGGTTATCGCGTTTACGGGTGGACGTCCTGGAATGATCTCTGCGGCTACTGGTGCTATGGCGCTATTGATGGTGACCTTAGTTAAAGAACATGGTCTTGAGTATTTATTAGCAGCAACGTTATTGACCGGCATATTTCAAATTGCAGCAGGTTACTTAAAGCTTGGTAGTTTGATGCGTTTTGTCTCGCGTTCGGTGGTGACCGGCTTTGTGAACGCACTCGCCATTCTGATCTTTATGGCGCAGTTGCCAGAGCTCACTGATGTGACGTGGCATGTATACGCTATGACCGCCGCTGGACTGGGTATTATTTACTTATTCCCACTCATCCCAGTTATTGGTAAATCGTTGCCGTCACCTTTGATCTGTATTGTCGGCTTAACCATTTTTGCGGTTTACATGGGATTAGATATCCGTACCGTAGGCGATATGGGACAACTTCCTGATACGTTACCAATCTTCCTTTGGCCAGAAGTGCCATTAACCCTTGAAACGTTAATGATTATCTTCCCTTACTCTGCTGGTCTTGCTGTTGTGGGTTTATTGGAATCGATGATGACAGCGACCATTGTTGATGATTTAACCGATACGCCAAGCGATAAAAACCGCGAATGCAAGGGCCAAGGTATTGCGAATATCGGTGCTGGTTTATTGGGCGGCATGGCAGGTTGTGCCATGATTGGTCAATCAATTATCAACGTTAAATCAGGCGGGCGTGGGCGTTTGTCGACATTCTCTGCCGGTTTGTTTTTGCTAATCTTGATCGTGTTTTTAGGTGATTGGTTAAAAATGATCCCTATGGCTGCACTCGTTGCCGTGATGATCATGGTGTCTATTGGAACCTTCTCTTGGGATTCTATTCGTAATCTTAAACATCATCCTTTATCGACCAATCTTGTGATGGTTGCCACAGTTGTTGTGGTTGTCGCTACCCATAATTTAGCGATTGGGGTATTTGTAGGTGTGTTACTTGCCTCGTTATTTTTTGCCAATAAAGTGGGCCGTTTTATGGTGGTTAAAAACACCGACACTTCAGCAGACACTGGCCGTCATTATCAAATTATTGGCCAAGTCTTTTTTGCCTCAGCAGATAAGTTCAGCAACTCATTTGATTTCAGAGAAGTGGTTGATAAGGTGACTATTGATTTATCTTTGGCACATTTTTGGGATATTACTGCGGTATCGGCGCTCGATAAAGTGGTGATTAAATTCCGCCGTGAGGGCACTGAAGTTGAGTTAATTGGTCTTAACGAAGCCAGCGCTACCATTGTGGATAAATTTGGTGTGCATGATAAACCCGAAGACGTTGAAAAAATGATGTCAGGTCACTAAGCCCATAGCAACACTATAAAAGGATAATAATGATGACAAATGTGATTGCCTGTATCGATGGTTCAAAAGCAACACGCGCGGTATCTGATGCTAGTGGGTGGGCGGCTATGCAGTTGAATGCCCCAGTGACTTTACTACATGTATTGGATAAGTCTGCCTATCCTACAGAGTTAAATCTGTCGGGAAATATTGGCCTTGGAAGCCGAGAGCATCTGCTTGCTGAAATGGTTGAACTTGAAGGGCGCATGAGCAAACTCGCGCTCGAACAAGGTAAATATATGCTACAAGATGCGCAAACGAGCATTGTGGCGGCGCAACCTTCTGTGACTGTGCAAACACTGCAGCGCCATGGCGATTTAGTTGAAACGCTACTTGAGCAGGAAGCTGATGCCAGACTGGTGGTTATTGGTCGTCAAGGTGAGCAGCATCAAGATCAAGCGCAAGCGATTGGCAGTCATTTAGAAAGTGTTATTCGCACGCTTAAGCAGCCGATTTTAGTGGTGATGGCTGATTTTACAATGCCAAGCCGTTTTATGATTGCTTATGACGGCAGTGCTACTTCGAAAACCGTGCTTGAACGCGTGATAAGCAGCCCACTACTTAAAGGGCTCGCATGCCATTTAGTGATGGTGTCTGACAATCAGTCTCAAGCGCTAACCGAATTGACTTCAGTTGCAAACTCTCTTACCGAGGCTGGTTTTGAGGTAACAACTGCGGTTTGTCAGGGCGAGGTGCAAACGGCTCTAGAGGCTTACCAGCTAGCACACCAAATTGATTTAATGGTAATGGGTGCTTACGGTCATTCACGCATTCGTGAGTTTTTTGTTGGTAGTAACACGACACGGATGATCAGTAAAAGCCACATCCCATTGTTATTGTTGCGCTAAGCAAAAAAGACTAGCGTCGCTTCGCTGCTAGGGCGGACTACGTCCTGCTAGGATCGCTTCGCTGCTAGAGCGGACTATGTCCTGCTAGGGTCGCTTCGCTGCTAGGGCGGACTAT
>NZ_JACJDU010000058.1:0-24934 GCF_014163715.1 Shewanella sp. SR44-4
GGCATTATAAGAATAAATTTAGTGATAAACATTCAGTCATAAAAAAAGCGCCCTAAGGCGCTTTTTTTTCACATTTGCGATTAAGCAAACATAAAGTCAATGTGTTCAACCAATTGCTTGAATGCGTGACGTTGGATAGCTTTTACACGAACTTTAACTTCTTTACCTTCAATAGAAACGGTTAAGTCAGTTGTGTAAAAGTCATCATTTAACTGGATGTTAATGATGTCTTTGTGTTCAAACTTGATTGATACAGGCTCTTTACCTGGACCATAAATTACTGCAGGAACTTTACCGGCATGACGTAGGCGGCGGCTCGAACCTTTCCCGATTTCTGTGCGGGTTACTGCGTTGATTGTGTAAGACATTAGTCACTCACTTAATAATTAATAAAGTATGAAGGCGTCATCATTCTCGACCAACGATGACTCAAATAAAGCGCGCGGATATTACCACAGCCATTATCAACCCACAAGAAGATATACCAATCCTATTAAATATGTGATATTTCAGCGGGAGTTCAAAGTGCTGTAGGCAAGGCAGATGATTGAAACGAATAGTGATGATCGGTAACAAGCTCATGCGTTACTCTACCTATAGCATCTAACCGCTAGCATCTGACCGCCATGAATAGTGGGAATGTCTTATTTTTATGGAAATAGACCATGCAGTCGTATTTTGAAAGCATCTAATGAAGCATAAAGTACTTTTAAACCCGCCAGAATATAGTCTCTCAGGTATGCCACTTCTGTGTTGCATCGATTTAAAAGGGAACAACCATTTCTACATCAATGCGCCTTGAAATGAAAAACCTGACAGACTCTGAACTGACCAGATATTTAATGAGATTGGTATTAATTAACCCCAACGCCTCACTGGCCCACAATCAATATGCACAAACCCATCTCGAGGATAAAATCCTACACCACCTAACTTAAGCGACTCAGCAGCATCGCGTAAGTGTTTAGTTTTCACTCCGGGTAAAGCAATATCCATCGCCATGCCTTTCATGTGATAACTTTTCTTGGCAACCCCATTGCTACGCGATGCGAGCATTTGATTTGTTTTGGGTGAACGATAAGCTGAAATAACATGGATTTCATCTTGATTATCTAATGTAACCTGTAATTTATACAAATATTCAAATAATCTTTTATCAATCGGTGCGGCTAAATTTTGGCGATGATCCCGTAATACTTGATTAAATTCAGTCAACGTTTCTGATTGATATTGACCATCAACCCAAAAACTTCCCTGGCTTCTTTCACCAGTATGCAAATTATAAAAACGTAAATCTTTAACACCAAGAGTAGAACGACTTGCTTGCGCGGTATTCGGTAACAGAGTTACCACTGCGGCACCGCTTAAGCCTAATAATAACTGCCGACGAGTTAGGCACTCTATTGTCATTTATACACCACTTAAATTATCTAAATTACGATACTTATCGGCTTTAAAAGCACGATTTCATCTTCACAGCGCTTTTTATTGCGTTGTTGCTTTTTTATCCAACTGGCGAATAAATTAACCATTAATGCTGATAAATGCAAGTATACCTATGTTGAGATGTGCATTAAACACGCTAACTTACATAAGAGTGTGATATAGCTCAAGTGCTTAGGGATGAAGTAAAACCTCATTAACTTTGTTTCATCAATTATGATTATTGCACAATATCGTTACTGGTGACTTTATGGCTTAATAACTTCATCGACTCTACTGGGGTTAATTGATAAATGTCATCTCGGTACTGCGCAACATGCTGTTCATCGACCCAAGCGCGCCAATATACCATGTGAACAGGCAAGGTTGATGATAAGGCAAACCATTGAGTTTGAGTGTGATTAGACTGCAAATGAGCCCAAGTACGCTTATCAATAACTAAATGGTTGGCAAACCAGTCGGCTAACTGTTGTACTTTTTCAATTCGCACACAACCTGATGATACATCCCGCTCCACATGTGCAAACATTTCAGGTGTTGGCGTATCATGTAAATACACGCTCTGATCATTGTTAAAGTGGAATTTATAACGGCCTAATGCATTACCGTTACCGGGGCGCTGAACCACTCTGTACGGGAATTTCCCTTTTGCAGCCTGTTGCCACTGTTGAGGTGTTTTATCGACACGATGACCTTCATAATCAAACACATCAAAATGTCTATCGGTAAAGTAAGCACCATTTAATCTAACTTGCGGTAAAATATCCTTACGTAAAAGTTGTCGAGGTACTGTCCAGGTGGGATTGATAACTATATTCGAAATTTGCCCCGTCATCACCGGAGTCTGTCGATATGGCTTACCCACAATCACTTTCGACGTCAACACCACTTCATTTTGATCGACTAATACCATTTGAAAATCCGGAATATTAATCAACAGATAAGACTGAGGGAGCTGGCTTAAATAGGTCGTTTTTTCGACAAAGCTTTTTGCTAATAAAGAGGCTCGTTGTTGTGGAGTTTGATTTAACCAGAATAAGGTTTTAGGACCAATAACCGCGTCGACCTTTAACCCATGCCGAGACTGAAAGCGTTTAACACTTTGCTCCAAAGCCGGTTGATATTTATCTTCATCCGCAAGGTATGCGTACGCATCACCTAACAACCACAAACGTTGATTAATTTGCTTAATGCTTGGGTGACTATCTCCAGGGCGCAACAACCCTTCAAGCGCGATGGTTGGCCAATCTTGCGTTTGCGATAACCACATTAACTTACGCAGATCATTTATTACCCCAAGGTAATCATCTGCAGCAGGCTCCAGTGCAATGTTTTTATCACGTAACGAAGTGGTGTTAGCTATTGAATCAAATGGCAGGGGTACTTGTTTATTATGCCAAAAAGCGGCCACACTCTGTTGAATGTTGTCGATATATTCTAATTGTTCAGCAGCGGACCCTGTCTGTAATATCGCTAAATATTGTGCCCGCTGTGCTGTGGGCTCAGCCAAATACTGTAATTGCAGATGTTGAGTCAAATTGCCGTATTGCTCTTCAGTGTTAGCCAACACAAATGGCGACACACACAAAAGCAATATACCCATTATGCTAACGTTTACAGACAGTTTCAGTTTGCTGAACATGCTATTCCCCATTGGCCCCACACAATGATATTGTCATGTTTTTTCACGTAAGTGAAATGAATATAGCCATTATGATTAATAATAAATGTGCTTGGGTGCAAGAAACAATTAATCAACAAAAGTGAATACCAAAGCGTTACCTATTCGCTACCTAAGCCTTACCTAAGTCAGTGAAAATTAATCATCTAGATGAAAAGTAACCAGTTAACATTAATTTATGAATACACAACTAGGAAGGGCCATGCTGAATTGTTATAAGGTGAATAAGAAGTACTGAAGCAATAGAGAATCACATGAATAAAAAACAACTCACTCAAACCATGGCCAACAAAATGGACATTCCTCAAGTTCAAGCTAAGCAACAACTTGAACAAATCCTAGCGGTTATTCATCAAGGTTTAGCAGAAGGTGAAAAAATTTACATCCCCCAATTTGGTACATTTGAATTACGTTTTTACTTACCAAAACTAGGTCGTAATCCACAAACCGGTGAAACCATAGAAATTGACGGATTTAATCAACCCAGCTTTAAAGTATCACCCGCATTAAAAGCATTGATTAACGCTTAAGCCAAAGTGGTAGAAACCTTATAAGCCTAGGTACTAGAACGCTTCGCGGCTAGAGACTATAACTGCGTCACGAGAAAACGGTTTGCGGATTATTGTTGCATGCTGAGCGTAGAGTGCTCAACGTCTGGAGATTAAAAGCCTAGGTACTAGAACGCTTCGCGGCTAGAGACTATAACTGCGTCACGAGAAAACGGTTTGCGGATTATTGTTGCATGCTGAGCGTAGAGTGCTCAACGTCTGGAGATTAAAAACCTAGGTACTAGAACGCTTCGCGGCTAGAGACTATACCTGCGTCACGAGAAAACGGTTTGCGGATTATTGTTGCATGCTGAGCGTAGAGTGCTCAACGTCTGGAGATTAAAAATCTAGGTGCTAGAGCGATCGTAGCTAGAGGCTATACCTGCAGTTATCCAGTTTAACTCTACCTAACTGAAACTAGCCAACGACTTTCCCAATAACCCGCTCTTATAGCCGCGTAGCGAACTAGCAGGACGAAGTCCGCCCTAGCATCTAGGCTCTTATCGCTCTCACCTTTTTTAGCGTTTGTTACCCTTAAAGATCAAATTCCAGACGTAAAAAAGCCCCAACATAAGTTGAGGCTTTTTTACACCACTCTCTATTGCTAGAGATTATAATGGTACCCGAGGCCAGACTTGAACTGGCACGCTTATTCAGCGAGGGATTTTAAATCCCTTGTGTCTACCGATTCCACCACTCGGGCAAACTGAGCGTGTCTTGATAACAAACATCAAATCACTTAATTCATATTTGCATAAGATAAACAGGGTTACTTTCGCGTCCCGCTTAACTTGGTGACACTTTACTGTTTTTTTTTGGCCAAGCAACTAAAATATTCATCACATCGAACTGAACGCTTCAAAAAACGTCAATCCGATGTAAAATCCAACAAAACAAGATGCTTAGCACAAAAATGATTAATTAGCTCTAACAGGGGTTAACCCTTTACTGCGATTGGTGACAGCTTCCTCAATTTCAAAACCTGCTTCGCTCCACACTTGTGCTTCTTCAACATTAAACGATTCTTTAGCCCAAATGGTCGCAGTATCTAAATTGAAGTTGGCTTTTATCCAACCATCAGATTCTGTAGGGCCAAAACCTCTTACGCGCCAATTTTGCGCTTGGGTTGAATCAAAGCCTATTGCTTTCCATTGGCTTATCTCACGTTCAGACATTCCTTGCCAGCTAGGAGCTGACGCGCATGCTACCAATAACGATACTAACAAACCTAACAATAATTTTTTCATACAGTCCTAATAACCAATGTAAATGCTGCGGCGCATAAATCGTCGAAAAACAGCACAATAAGTCGTAAATTTTGAGAATCATATCTGAGAAAAAACTTTTGACAAGTAGGTGAGCAATAATTAATTTTCATCGAAAAAAACTAACAAAAAAGGCCGCATCCGCGACCTTCTATAAAGTAACCTAAATATCAATATTAGCTACGCTGACGAGTTGGTTTACCGTGATTACCAACCACTTTATGCTTATGAACTGCACGGCGAATTTTAGCACTTTTAACTTTAGAACGAGCAACACTGTGTTTATCCGAACCTAAAACAGATCGCGTTTCAGCTTCTAAACCAGCAAGTTGGCGTAAATAGTTAACTTGGTCCATTGGCAACTCAATCCAACCACCACGCGGTAAGGTTTTTGGTAACTCAACTTTGCCATAACGTACGCGGATTAAACGGCTGACCTGCACGTCTTGTGATTCCCACAAACGACGTACTTCACGATTACGTCCTTCGCGAAGGGTGACATGCCACCACTGGTTTATGCCTTCGCCACCAGCAGCTTTAATGGTATCAAACTGTGCTGGACCATCTTCTAAAGTCACGCCGGTACGTAAACGCTGTACAGCTGCTTCTGGCACTTCACCAAATGTACGCACAGCATATTCACGCTCTACTTCATTTGAAGGATGCATTAAACGGTTAGCTAATTCACCATCACAGGTAAATAACAGCAACCCTGAAGTATTAATATCTAAACGCCCTACCGCAACCCAGCGAGCATCGCGCACTTTAGGTAAACGTTCAAACACGGTAGTACGGCCTTCAGGATCTTTGCGCGAGCAAATCTCACCTTCAGGTTTATGGTATGCCAGTACACGACAAATAATGTCGTCAGCTGATTTTAATGAAATAGCACGGCCATCAATACGTATTTTGGCGTCAACCTCTACACGATCACCTAAACCAGAAATTTCACCGTCAACACTAACTCGGCCTGCAGCAATCCATGCCTCCATCTCACGACGGGAGCCATGGCCTGCACGGGCCAAGACTTTCTGCAATTTTTCACTCATTAGCGGGGACTCTTTAAAGAAATTTTATAAAAAACAAAAGGTTAATTACTCTTGCTTTATTGTCTTTTTAGGATTGTACCCGCCAATGGCGCATACAATTAGAAAAGTGCGTAGATTATACGCTGAATGGGGCTTGTGAGCAAAAAATACCATCACTAAGCTTAACTCAGGATAACAGATGCCATAAACGCTTAGAAATCAAGCTGTTTAACCTGAACTCGATGTATGGACTCCTTTTGTTTTAGACTCCACCAATCTACGACCGTAGAGTGGTGGAGTCCATACATCGAGTTACGATTGCTTAATACTTTTATCAGCCTGCCTAACCCAAGCCAATAGATTTATTCAGCCCATAAAAAAAGCTGCTAACATTATCCGTCAGCAGCCTTAATCATTTAATAAACAATTCGATATTACGATTAAATATAAAACGTAGCGCTTAGCGAGTCACGTTAAGGTTAAACACAAGACTATACATTACCGGCAACACCACTAAGGTGAGTAGAGAAGCAAAGCCCAAACCAAAAATGATAGTGATGGCCATAGAACCAAAGAAAGCATCGCTGATTAATGGGATCATGCCTAACATAGTGGTAATAGCCGCCATCATCACCGGGCGAACACGGCTCACACACGAATCAACCAGTGCGAATCCAGGTTCTTTACCTTCTTCAAGTTCGAGATTGATTTGGTCCACTAATACAATGCCATTTTTAATCACCATTCCAGAAAGACTCAATAATCCAAGTAGCGCCATAAAGCTGAATGGGGCATCGAATAATAATAAACCCGCTGAAACACCGATCAACGCTAAGGGTACCGTAAACCAAATAACTAAAGGCTGCCTAACTGAATTGAACAGAAATACCGTAATTAAAAACATGGCTAAATAACCCATTGGGATCGAGCTAAAGACAGCGGTTTGAGCTTCTCCTGCTGATTCAAACTCCCCGCCCCACTCTAAGCGATAACCTGCCGGCAGCTGAATGGCCTCCACTTTACTTCTGACTTTTTTATGTACCGAGTCTGCGGTTTCATTAGATCCCAATTTGGGATCGCCCAATACTGCCAACATACGAATCCGGTCACGGCGCATCACGAGAGGATTTTCCCATTCAGTGCTGAACTCACTAACAACTTGTGTTGCGGGTACAAATATATTGTTCTCTGTGCTCCATATTTGCATTTTCCACAAGCTATCAGCTTGAAGACGTTCGGCTGCAGGTGCACGAGCAACAATCGGTAACAGATGGCTAGTTTCACGATACAAGCCAATTTGTTTACCGCTAAAATTAACCAGCAAGGCATTATCTAAATCTTGCTTACTGATGCCAGTTTCACGAGCTTGAGCATTTTGCAGTTGCGGGCGAATGAGTGGCACTTGATTGCGCCAATTATGGCGAACACCATCCATTGTCGGCTCATTTCTAAAAACGATTTCAGCTTGTGCGGCCAAATTGCGCAGCACTTGAGGATCTTCGCCATAAAAACGGGCTTCGATTTTAGCCGCTGGAGACGGACCATTTTCCATATTTTTTAAGCGATATTGTGCTTGGGGAAAATGGCTATTTAACAGCTGTTCAACTTGCGGCATATAAGCCTTAACGGCTGCTAAATCACGCATTTCGACGATAAGCTGAGCAAAAGCTGGATAGCCTTTTTCAGGCTGATAAGGTAATACAAAACGCTGGGCACCCTGGCCGATGACAGATGTCAGGTGCACTAAACCTGTGTCATTAAGCTCACTTTCTTGCAGTAGCTTTTTCTCTATTTCGCCGGTAAAATGTTCAGTTGCTTTAATGTCTGTCCCTTCTGGCATCCATACATCAACAAAAAATATTGGCGTATTAGATGCGGGGAAAAACACGTTTTTAATATGACCAAAGCCTATTACGGCAGTGACTAACATCGCCAACACCACTGACAATGTAACGAGGCGAAAGCGCAATACAAAGTACAGAAAACTGCGATAAGTGGTAAATAACCAGCCTTTATAAGGGTCTACCTGCTCAGCTTGTGGCGAGGTCTCTTTGAATAGCAAATTACAGAAAAACGGTGTTAAGGTGATTGCCGTTATCCAACTGATAAACAATGAAATCATTAACACTTGGAACAATGAACGACAAAATTCACCGGCAGCATTTTGTGACAAACCAATGGGTGCAAAAGCAATAATGGCAATCACAGTGGCACCTAACAATGGCCACTGCGTTTGCGATACCACTTGCTTGGCCGCTTCAAGACGGGTTTTACCGCGTTGTAAGCCAATCAAAATACCTTCGGTCACCACAATGGCGTTGTCGACCAACATGCCTAAGGCAATGATCAGCGCGCCCAGAGAAATAAGCTGTAATTCAATGTCTAATACTTTCATCACAATGAAAGTACCTAGAATAGTGAGTAGCAGAATTAGGCCCATCAATAACCCAGAACGAAGGCCCATAAACAATAACAATACCGCGATAACAATCGCAATCGACTCTAAAAGGTTAATCAAAAAACCTTGTACGGTATTATCGACAGCAGAGCTTTGGTTATAAACCGTATCAAGGCTCATACCTAACGGTCGTTGTGATTCAAGCTCAACTAAGCGTTCACTAACACGTTGACCCACATCGACTACGTTTACGCCGCCAGAAAACGCAATACCTAACGATAACGCCGCCTCACCACTATTGTGATAAAGCACATTGGGAGTGTCGTCATAGTCTTTTTCAATGTTGGCAATATCCCCAAGATAAATAAGCTCAGTGCTGCCAGGTGAGCTCACCACTAAACGAGACAATTCCTCTACCGAACTAAACTCACCGGTAGGATGTAAACGGATACGATTATCACCAATGACGATACTGCCAGCATTAGACACCACGTTCTGATTGTTGACTAATCCATAGATGTAATTTTGATCTAAGCCTAGCGCTGACAATTTTTGTTGTGAAATCTCAATCACCACTTGCTCTGTCACATCACCCACCACAGAGACTTTTTTTACCCCGGGAACAAGCACCAGTTCGCGGCGTAAATAATCTGAATAGTTGCTCAGTTCTCGGTTACTAAAATCGTTACCTGACAAGTTAAGTAAAATACCGTAGACATCACCAAAATCATCAATCACTTGTGGCTTTGCGGTACCGGGTGGTAAACGCCCTGTAGTGTCATTAACTTTTCGACGCACCTCATCCCACACTTGTGGTAATCGATGTTTGTCATAACTGTCTTTAATCTCAACCTGAATTTGTGATAATCCAGCACTATTGATAGAGGTGATATGTTTAATACCATCAAGCTGCTGTAAAGCATCTTCAAGCGGTAATGTCACCTCTTCTTCTACTTGTTCAGGCGACGCACCAGGGTAAGCGGTGATCACCAACGCTTGCTTAATGGTAAATTCGGGAAATTCTAATTGTCCTAAACCAGTAAACGCCACACTGCCGCCAATAAGCAGTAAAAACGCAAACATCCAGCTAATGACTTTGTGATGAATGGAATACTCAGCAACATTCATCAATTACACTCCTCGTTGCCAGCGTAGAGGCTTCACTTTCATGCCTTCAGATAATTGCGATAATCCTGCTGCAACAATAGCATCGCCTTTTTGGAGCCCAGTTAACACTTCGACACCGTCAGTACTCACCCGCCCGAGAGTCACTTTTACCGGGCTAACATCTCCACTATCTGGCTGATAACGCCACACGGTTACATCACCATTTTGGTCTTGTTTGTCTACGGCTGAAATAGGCACTACGGTACTAAAGCCTTTTTGGGAGTCATTTAGCGTCGCTAAAGTTAATTCGGCACTCATGCCTGGCAATAGTTGTACATTGTCAGGTTGTGGTAATGAAAACACTACTTCGTAAGCTTGTGTGCCTGGTGTCACTTGAGTTGAGTATTCTTTAAATTTTGCATCAAACACCATGTCATCTAATGCGCTAAAACGAACTTCTGCAGCTAAACCATTGGCAATATCTTGAGTTAATACTGCCGCCATTGCTTCAGGTACCTGAATGCTGACATCAAGTAACTGATTATTTTGCAGGGTCATCACGCCTTGGTTTGCTTGAACAATTTGGTGGTTATCTACCAAACGTTTTGCAATGGTGCCGCTAAATGGCGCTTCTAAACGGGTATAACTGACTTGATCATTGGCAGCAGCTAACGCTGCTTTGGCCGATTTAAGTTGGGCTTTACTGCTGTCAAATAGCGCTTGCGAAATTAATTTACGTTCTAATAAGGTTTGATTACGGCTAAAGTCTGCGAGCAACAAGTCATACTCGGCCTCACGAGTCATTAAATTATTATGCGCATCGCGATCGTCTAATTGAGCCAGTAAAAAACCTTGTTTAACATGTTGCCCTTCAACAAGATCCAGTCTGACAAGTTGGCCTGAAATCCTAAATGATAATTCTGCACGGCTATTTGCTTCGACTCTTGCAGGAAACTGACGAATGGTATTGCCTGATGACTGTGTCACATCAAACAATTTTACTGGGCGCACCAGTACATCTTGTACGGCGCTTTCAACAGGCGTACAACCGACTAAAATAAGAGAAATAAGCAATGCCAACGGCAACGTTGAGTGATATTTCATCGACTATGATCCTTGAGAACTAAGCGTTAAAAAGACGTGGTGACAACAATATTCCCCTTTTCAGGGATAACAGTTAATTCACAATTGGGCCGAACAATACCCTGAATTATAGTTGCAATAAATGGGTTTATTTGGGAACATCAATCCCATTATTTGAGTTTGACTTATTTGCCATAATCAGAGCAATCCACATGAAAACCGAAGACATTGCATTATTTCACCGGATTGTCGAAACCGGCAGCATACTTGAAGCCGCTAATTTGTTGAATTTACCTAAATCGACGGTCAGCAGACGCTTACAATCGTTAGAAGAGTCATTAAATTTAAAGTTGTTTCATCGCCAAAGTCGCGCAATAACACTGACCTCTGCAGGCAGTCATTTCTACGAAAAAACCTTGGTAATGTTAGCTGACTTAGATCGAACTCTTGCAGATATTACCGACAACAAAGCAGAGTTGACTGGCCACTTACGGATTTTGATATTTCCTATCCCGCAGATAATGGATATCGTGAGTAAAATATTTGCCTTTATGGATGAAAATCCTAAGTTTTCGCTTGAGATCATTACCAGTACCGAGCCCTTAGACATGGTGCGTAACAATATTGATATCGCATTTATGGTGAATGAAACGTTTAGTGAGCTCGACATGGTGGCCAAACCGGTTATCAGTGAAGATATGTGTTTCTTTGCCAGCCCAGAATACTTAGCCAAAGCTGGCATGCCTGTCACCTTGAGTGATATTGAACAACACAACTCAATTTTATTTCGCTTCCCAAATGGTAAAACCTTCAGTGAAGTGCCACTCGCCAATGACGCTATGCAGGCCGTAAAAGGCAATTTATGCACCAATAGCATTCAACTGGCTTATGAAGCTACAAAATTAGGCCGAGGGATTGGTTATTTACCCAAAAAATTATGTCAGGATGACGTAGAGCAAGGGGCGTTAGTGCGCTTATTTAATGATTTAGCGCCTTATACTGGCGTGGTATTTCTAGTGTATCCGTCAAGACGATTTTTAAGCCTAACGGGTCAGCGCTTACTCGATTACATGCTCGCCCAGCTCCCTGTTCAAACTAGCGACAAAGGGGCGGCAAACAATACTAAAGTGTGGATTTAATGGGTTAGATTTTGGCTGTTTTTAACAACATCATCGGCTTCGTCGTCTACATCATCAAGTTCATTTGTGGTTGTATCACTGCTGTTTTCGCTATCGTTTTGCTCGTCATTAACTTGTTGACCATCGTCTTGGTGATCATCACTACTGGCATCATCTGTAGGCTCATCGAGAGCAACTTGCACTTTATCAAATAACCCTTGCAGTGATGCTGCATCGGTTAATGCAGGTAAATCGGCAAGTTTTGTTAAATTAAAATAATCCAGAAATGCAGGGGTGGTCGCATACAATGCTGGTTTACCAGGTACTTCCTTATGGCCAACCACTTTAATCCACTGCCGATCCGCTAAGCTTTTTATGATATTACTGCTAATCGCAACGCCTCTAATATATTCAATATCACCACGCGTTACTGGTTGCCGATATGCAATCACCGCCAACGTTTCAAGCGTTGCACGAGAATACTTAGGGGATTTGTCTTGCCACAGAGGTTGTAAATAAGGGCTGAGTATTTCTTGAGTTTGAAAACGATAACCACTAGCGACTTTAACTAGCTGTACGCCCCGCTCTTGATAATCTTGCTGTAATTCATCAAGCGTTTCCTGAATGCGCGTGCGTGATACACTAAAGTCAGCTAACACCGTTTCTTTAATGGCTTTTACCGACAACGGCTTAGCTAAGACAAACAAACTGGCTTCAATAAGCTGTTTTAACTGAATAGGATTAATGGGCTTCATGGATCTCTTCGAATATCGTTAATTAATACGCTTTTACATAGATGGGTGAAAACGGTTCATTTTGCACTAACTCAACGAGTAACTCTTTAACCAGCTCCATGAGTGCCAAAAAACTCACC
This sequence comes from Shewanella sp. SR44-4, assembly GCF_014163715.1. NCBI lineage: Bacteria > Pseudomonadati > Pseudomonadota > Gammaproteobacteria > Alteromonadales > Shewanellaceae > Shewanella > Shewanella sp. SR44-4. The sequence goes on from NZ_JACJDU010000058.1 coordinate 12,546, forward strand.
ACTACACCGGCTCGACCTTCACTGACATCAAACAAACACTCAAAACCAATGTATTCTGTACTGGATAATTTAGCTAAAATTTGGCTCATGCGTTCACGGGTAGATAAATGTTCACGCTTTACATGATGATCTTCGTTGGCATCAATGCGTTTTAGCACTTCGCCAAACGCACGAGCTATATCCACCAGCGAAACATCTGGTGGTACCGTCACCGGTTTAATGTCTGGGGCTGCGCTAACAGATGCTGGAAACACATCTCGTTCAATCCGCGGTAACGTATCAATATCCACAGCAGCTTGTTTGATCACTTCATAGGCTTTTAATTGCCGTATAAGCACCACGCGAGGATCTTCTTCCTCATCATCTTCACTGGCCATTTTAGGTAACAATAATCGGGATTTAATCTCCGCTAATGTTGCCGCCATCACAAGGTAGTCGGCAGCCAGTTCAATGCGCGCTTCAGTGAGAATTTCAATATAGAGTAAATATTGTTGGGTGATTTGTTGAATAGGCAAATCAACCACATCTAATTTTTGTTTGCGGATTAAATATAATAATAAATCTAATGGGCCTTCAAAGGTTTCAAGAAACACTTCTAAGGCCTCAGGCGGAATAAACAAGTCTAGGGGCATGCTATTAAGCGCTTGGCCACGAACCATTGCTAATGGCAGGCTTTGCTGACTGCCTGGCATGTTTATCTTAGATGATTCGTCTGCGGGTATCACGTTGGTTTATTCAAATGCACTGGTATCGCCAGCACCATGACGTAATATCACCATCTCATCTTCAGACATATCAATCACTGTCGTTTGATTTTCAGGTAAATAACCACCGTGAATAATACCGTCTACCAAGTTATCGAGTATATCGCGAATATGTTCAGGGTCAGATTCAGCAAATTGCTCATTTGGCATCACTAAACTGGTGGTCATCATTGGTTCACCCAATGCTTCAAGTAACGCGAGCGCAATGACATTATTAGGCACGCGAATACCAATAGTGCGCTTTTTGTCACACTGTAAACGACGTGGCACTTCTTTAGTGGCTTTGAAAATAAACGTATATGGACCAGGCATACAGCTTTTTAATAAACGATATGCTTGGTTATCAACGCGGGCAAAATTGGCCAGCTCAGAGAGATCACGACACATTAATGAAAAATTAGTGTCATTTTCAATCTGGCGAATGCGCGCCATACGCGTCATGGCATTTTTTTCGCCAATCATACAACCCAATGCATAACCTGAGTCAGTGGGATAAACAATGACTCCACCTTGTTTAAGAATCGCCACAGCTTGGTTAATTAATCGTGCCTGTGGGTTCTCATCATGAATATACCAAAATTGACTCATGCTCTTTTCGTCCAATGTTGTGATTGCCAAACCCATTCCACACCTTGTGGTTGGAATAAGTTTTTACCTAACTCGATCCAATTACTCGGGAAGTGAAAATCGCTCCCCACAGAAGCAAGTAGGTTATTTTGCTTACTTAATGCGATAAGGTTATTACGGTCGTCTAATGTTTGCTGGCCTAAAATAACTTCCATCGCATCGCCACCGGCCTCTGCAAATTCACGCACTAAGCGCTTAAGCCATTTGGCCGATAATTTATAACCGCTAGGGTGAGCTAATACTGCTACACCACCGGCTTGATGAATATGCGCTATCGCATTGGCCATATCGCCCCAATTATTGGGTACATAACCTGTTTTGCCACGAGCTAAAAAGCGTTTAAATACACTAGGCATATCTGTCGCATGACCATTATCGGCTAACCATCTAGCATAATGGCCACGACTCAGCGCTGCATCGCCGGCAATAGCTTTAGCACCGTCATAGGCACCTTCTATCCCCGCTTTAGCTAAACGTTCACCAATTTCTTGGGCTCGGACTTCACGCAACTCACGTTGATGAGTTAAAAAATCCAATAATCCCGTATGAGCGATATCCAAGTTTAATCCGACGATATGAATATCAAAACTGTTCCAACGAGTCGAAATCTCACAACCATTAATTAATACTAATGGCGTGGCATGGTTTTGATTAGCAAGATGCGCTTCCGCTAACCCTCCGACAGTGTCATGGTCAGTAATAGCAAACATCTCAACGCCTTTTTCAATCGCGCGAGTTAATAATTCTGTCGGTGTTAATTGACCGTCTGATGCGGTCGTGTGGCTATGAAGATCGGCCAAGAGAGTCTCTGTAATCATGTGGTTATTGTACTAGAGTGGCGATTAAAATACTGCTTGGATTTATGAATAAATGATGGCAATTGATGAATTATTTATGCATAAGTTAGTTAGAGGGCTCAATAAGTAGACTAGATTTGTCCATATTGCCATTTTTTGTTAGCTTTTGAGAAATATTCAATTGACATTAATCTCCAGCTGGGTTTTCCTATAGGCATTAAACACAGACACAACATAGCGATTAACAATGACACACTCTTTAGCTTCATTACACATTACTTGGTGGTGGCACTTCCCAAATTAACGGGTGGTGTGAAGCGTTGTGCTCATTTTTAAGAGACAAGATTTTACCAAAAAGCCCGCAGAGATGTGGGCTTTCTTGTTATTTGGCCCACTCACTTTAGTCACTCGGGTTACATAATATTAAAGGCCAACAGATGATAAACAAACATGATACAAGGAGCGGCGACATAGTGATGACAACAGTGACGACAACAGTGACTACACCAAACCAACTCGCTCAGGTTAGCACGCAAAAGCAGGCATTAACCTACCATACTGATCCACTAAAACTGTATCAGCAAGTGACTAATAATGCGCCTCATACCATGCTGTTAGAATCAGCAGAGGTCGAAAGTAAAGACCATTTAAAAAGCATCGTACTCACTCATGCGGCAATGATGATACGTTGCGACGGTTATCAGCTCAGCTTCAGCGCATTAACTCAAAATGGTGCAGCGTTATTAACGCCAATAGCCAACTTCTTCAGCGATGCACAGCAACAACGAGATAATAATACTCTCATCGTGACGCTGCAAAAGGCCACCGAGTTACAAGATGAAGATGCACGTTTAAAGTCAACATCTCCTCTTGATGGCTTAAGAATGTTTATTAAACACATTCAAACCAATAATCCGCTTAAATTTGAAGATTTATTTTTAGGTGGTGTATTAGCCTATGACTTAATTGATACTGTCGAGCCACTCCCTGCAGCGCCCAACGCTCACAATGATTGCCCAGATTATTTATTCTATCTTGCTGAAACACTTATTTTAATTGACCATCAAACTCAGCAAGCCGAGATTGTTAGCCACCAATTCGGTCAAGATGAAATGATTGCACAACAATTAGTTCAGCAACTGCAACACGTTATCGAACAATGTGCCGATCTAGGTGATATAGCTCAATTAACACCAGTGACAACCGACGAAGAAGTTAACATCACCGACGAGCAATTTAAGCAAACCGTGATTGATTTAAAAGAACACATTGTCGCCGGCGATATTTTCCAAGTTGTGCCATCTCGTTGTTTCAGCTTACCTTGCCCAAATACGCTCGGGGCATATCGGGCTTTGCGCTTAACCAACCCTAGTCCGTATATGTTCTATTTTAGAGGTCCTGATTTCACCTTATTTGGTGCGTCGCCAGAAAGTGCCCTGAAATACGATGCGGCCAGTAACCAAGTTGAAGTGTATCCCATTGCTGGCACGCGTAAGCGCGGTAAAAATGCTCAAGGTGAGATTGATTTTGACCTAGACAGCCGTATAGAGCTCGAGCTGCGTTTAGATAAGAAAGAATTGTCAGAACATTTAATGCTGGTCGATTTAGCACGTAACGACATTGCTCGCATCAGCCAAAGCGGTAGCCGTGAAGTGGCCGAACTGCTAAAAGTTGATCGTTACTCGCACGTGATGCATTTAGTCAGTCGCGTCACTGGTCAATTACGTTTAGATTTAGATGCCCTGCACGCTTATCAAGCTTGCATGAACATGGGAACCTTAGTGGGTGCGCCAAAAGTGCGTGCATCGCAATTAGTTCGCCAAGCGGAGCAAGCTCGTCGCGGCAGTTATGGTGGCGCAGTGGGTTACCTCAATGGTCTCGGCGACATGGATACCTGCATTGTTATCCGTTCAGCGTTTGTTAAAAATGATGTTGCTCATATACAAGCAGGTGCTGGAGTAGTGTTTGACTCAGATCCACAAGCCGAAGCAGATGAAACACGTCAAAAAGCCCAAGCGGTCATTTCTGCGATAAAAATGGGAGGTGGGCTATGAGCACCGCAACCACACAAAACGATCAACGGATGAAAATATACTTACTCGATAACTTCGATTCGTTTACTTACAATCTAGTCGATCAATTCCGCAGCCTTGGCTGTGAAGTTGTCATTTATCGTAATGATGTCAGTGCCGATTATGTTGCTGAAAAACTCATGAATGAAACGGGTAAAAAGGCATTAGTGCTATCACCCGGACCTGGAGCTCCTCACGAGGCTGGCTGCATGATGGAACTCATTGGCAAAGTGGCTGGTAAAGTCCCGATGCTTGGCATTTGTTTAGGTCATCAAGCCATGGTTGAATATTATGGCGGCAAAGTAGAGCGAGCGCCGTTTGTTGTCCACGGTAAAGCCAGCCCGACCTTCCATAATGGTCAAGGCGTATTTGCAAACTTACCCTCACCATTACCGGTGGCCCGTTATCACAGCTTAGTTGCGACTAAGGTACCTGACTGCTTAGACGTTATTGCCACCACAGATGACATGCCAATGGCAATATTACATCCACAACATCAAGCTATGGGCTTTCAATTTCATCCAGAATCAATTTTAACCACCCTAGGCAGCCAGTTACTCACGCAGACATTAGCGTATTTAACCCAAGACCATGCCTTTACTGGAGGATAATAATGGATAATCTGCAAACGTTATTCGACCATCTGTATCAAGGTAAGCCATTAACTCGTGAACAAATGGCACAAGTGTTTAGCGCTATTATTCAAGGTGATATGCAACCTGCAACCATGGCGGGTATGTTAGTGGCGCTAAAAATGCGTGGCGAAACCATTGATGAAATAGCCGGAGCGGCTGACGCATTGCGCCAAGCAGCTAAACCCTTTCCACGAAGTGATGCCTCAAAGCAAACTGGCATTGTTGATATTGTCGGTACTGGCGGCGATGGCCATAACACCATCAACATTTCTACTACTGCCGCTTTTGTTGCAGCAGCAGCAGGCGCAAAAGTAGCTAAACACGGTAACCGCAGCGTCTCAAGCAAGTCTGGCTCTTCTGACTTACTGTCACATTGCGGTATCGCGCTCACCATGGCGCCTGATGCAGCAAGCCAGTGTTTAGATAAGCTTGGCTTATGTTTTCTATTTGCGCCGCATTACCATGGCGGGGTGAAACATGCTGTGCCTGTAAGGCAAGCGTTAAAAACCCGTACTATTTTTAATGTGTTAGGCCCATTAATTAACCCTGCAAGCCCAGAATTTATGCTGTTGGGCGTATATACACTTGAACTCATCGAACCTATTGCACAAGTGTTACATGCCCTTGGCGTTAAACGCGCAATGGTGGTGTATGGCAGTGGCTTAGATGAAGTGGCGCTTCATGATAATACTCATGTGGCAGAACTAAAAGACGGTGTGGTGCGTACTTACCAACTGAGCCCTGAAGATCTCGGCGTTAACCGTGCAGACATATCGCAGTTAACGGGTGGAGAACCAGCTGATAATGCCTTAATCACCCAAGCCATTTTACAAGGTAAAGGTCTACCAGCACATAGAGATGCGGTGGCGATTAATGCAGGTTGTGCTTTGTATATCAGTGGTATTTGCGACTCAGTTCAAGCCGGTACTCAGCTAGCGCTCACGACACTCGCCAGCGGTACAGCTTTTACCTTATTAACCGATTTAGCTGCCGCGAGCCAAGCTGGAGAACACCATGAGTAAGCCAGAAAGTAATGTATTAACCCGTATCGTTGATACTAAAGTGGCACATATCGCCGCGCTAAAACTGCGTTTCCCTGAAGCCAGTCTACAGCCTAAAATATCTGACCGTAGCTTATACGATGCCCTGAAAGCACCTAATGCTCAGTTTATTTTTGAATGTAAAAAGGCCAGTCCTTCTAAAGGGCTTATTCGCCCTGTATTTGATGTTGAAGCCATCGCAGATATTTATGTCAATTACGCTGCAGGCATCTCTGTACTCACCGATGAACAATTTTTCCAAGGTGACATGGACTACATTCCAAAAGTCCGCGCCAGAGTGACTCAGCCCATTATCTGTAAAGACTTTTTTGTCGACCCGTATCAAGTGAAATTGGCGGCCCATCAAGGTGCTGATGCTATTTTACTCATGTTGTCAGTGCTTGATGATGAGCAATATCGTTTATTAGCCAGCGAAGCGGCTAAGTATCAATTAGATACCTTAACTGAAGTGAGTAACCAAGAAGAATTGATCCGAGCGATTGATCTCCTTGCCCCAATAATTGGTATTAACAATCGTAATTTACGCGACTTAAGTACTAATTTGGCGACAACTGAGTTATTAGCGCCACAGATCCCCGCAGACAGAGTCGTTATTAGCGAATCAGGTATTTATAACCATCAACAAGTTTGCCGCCTAAATCCATTGGTTGACGGTTACCTTGTTGGCAGTTCAATTATGGCGCAAGACGATATTGATTTAGCGTGCAGACAACTTATTTTTGGAAACAATAAAGTCTGTGGTTTGACTCGAATTGACGATATTGAGGCGGTAGCAACAGCAGGGGCGGTATTTGGTGGGCTAATTTTTCATCCCAAATCACCTAGAGCCGTAACACCAGCACAAGCAAGTGAATTAGTCGCCCAAATGCAGCAACGTAATATTGGCTTAAATATGGTGGGTGTGTTTGTTAATCACCCCGTTGCAGATATCGCTTCATTGGCCCAAACACTGAATCTTTTTGCTGTGCAATTACACGGCAATGAAACTGAACTTGAAATCACCGAATTAAAAGCGTTATTGAATCAACAGCAGTTAAAAACCGAGATTTGGAAAGCCGTTGCAATTGACAGCAACAGCGGCGAAGTGAGTCAACAACCTGCTGGCGCAGATCGTTATTTATACGACAGCAAATCAGCACAACAATTTGGCGGCACCGGAAAAACATTCAACTGGCAAGCCAATATTAATGATAAACAAGATGCGATGTTGGCCGGTGGATTAACCCCTGACAATGTTTATCTAGCAAGCCAACAAGGATTTTATGGGGTCGACTTAAATTCAGGAGTAGAATCTACCCCTGGCCATAAAGACCATCAAAAACTGATTGCTGCATTTACTCAATTACGCCGTAATTAATTTTCTATTTACCACACCATTTTTAGTTAAAAACATGATTACTCGAAGGGAATATTTATGACCGAGCTCAAGCTTAACCCTTATTTCGGCGAATACGGTGGGATGTACGTACCGCAGATTTTAGTGCCTGCATTAAAACAACTCGAAACGGCCTTTGTTGAAGCACAACAAGATGAAAGCTTTATCGCTGAATTTACCGACCTGCTAAAGAACTATGCTGGCCGCCCAACAGCGCTAACACTGACCCGTAATTTAAGTCCAAATCCGTTGGTAAAAATTTACCTAAAACGTGAAGACTTACTTCATGGCGGCGCCCATAAAACCAACCAGGTATTGGGACAAGCGTTGTTAGCCAGACGCATGGGTAAAAAAGAAATCATCGCTGAAACCGGTGCGGGTCAACACGGCGTAGCCACTGCTCTAGCCTGTGCGCTTTTAGGCTTAAAATGTAGAGTCTACATGGGCGCTAAAGACATTGAACGTCAATCGCCAAATGTGTTCCGCATGAAATTAATGGGCGCTGAAGTTATACCGGTTACCTCAGGTTCATCAACCCTAAAAGATGCGTGTAACGAAGCCATGCGCGACTGGTCGGGCAGCTATGATAAAGCACATTACTTATTAGGCACCGCTGCTGGACCGCACCCATTCCCGACAATTGTGCGCGAGTTTCAGCGCATTATTGGTGAAGAAACTAAAAAACAAATTCTTGAAAAAGAAGGCCGTTTACCCGACGCCGTTATTGCCTGTGTTGGCGGAGGCTCAAATGCTATTGGTATGTTTGCTGACTTTATTGACGAAGCATCGGTTGAGTTGATTGGCGTTGAACCTGCAGGTAAAGGCCTTGATACGGCAATGCACGGCGCGCCGCTTAAACACGGTAAAACAGGTATATTCTTTGGCATGAAATCACCGTTAATGCAAAACAGTGACGGACAAATTGAAGAATCGTATTCAGTTTCTGCCGGACTTGATTTTCCATCGGTAGGCCCACAACATGCACATTTAAACGCTATTGGTCGTGCTCGTTATGAGTCTGCAACCGATGATGAAGCACTTGAAATGTTCCAAACACTCGCTCGTTGTGAAGGCATTATTCCTGCATTAGAATCAGCCCACGCACTTGCTTACGCCGTTCGCATGGCAAAGGAAGCCACTAAAGAAACCATTTTAGTGGTTAATTTATCAGGTCGTGGTGACAAAGATATTTTCACAGTGGCAGATATTTTAGAGGCCAAACAAAAACAACAGGAGAGCGGCAATGAGTAACCGTTATCAAGCAAAATTTGCTGCACTGAAAGCACAACATCAAGGCGCATTTGTTCCCTTTGTGACCATTGGCGATCCAAGTCCTGAATTATCGATGAAAATCATTCAGACCTTAGTTGATAATGGCGCTGATGCACTTGAATTAGGTTTTCCTTTTTCAGATCCATTAGCCGATGGCCCGGTGATACAAGGTGCTAACCTGCGCTCATTAGCGGCAGGTACTAAACAAAGTGATTGCTTTGACATTATCGCTAAAATACGTGCGCAATATCCTGAGCTGCCTATCGGATTATTGCTATATGCCAACTTAGTATTTGCTAATGGTATCGATTCATTTTATGCCAAAGCACAAGCTGCTGGTGTTGATTCTGTATTGATTGCCGATGTGCCTGTAGAAGAATCAAAACCCTTTAGTTTGGCTGCAAAAGCACATGGTATCGCGCCTATCTTTATTGCACCGCCTAATGCTGATGCTGACACCTTAAAACTGGTTAGTGAACAAGGTGAAGGTTATACCTACCTATTATCTCGTGCCGGCGTAACGGGCACTGAATCCAAAGCGGGTGAGCCAATTGAGAATATTCTGGCGCAACTGGTCGAATTTAATGCCCCACCGCCACTATTAGGTTTTGGTATTGCTGAACCGGAGCAAGTACGCGCCGCCATCAAGGCTGGAGCCGCGGGTGCTATTTCAGGTTCTGCCGTGGTTAAAATCATTGAAGCGCATCAACATGATGAAGTGACATTATTGGCCAAACTCGCCGAATTTACCGCAGCAATGAAAGCGGCTACATAACGACCAATTTCAGGTTGAAAAAGGAGCGATTTTATTGCTCCTTTTTTTATGTCCGTTATACTAGGATAAATATCAACCAATTCGGTATTATATGAAAAGTTCGTTAATAGGGATTTTAACGATTGCCATTCTATCTGTTATCTGCAGTTTTAAAACTGTGGCGACGTCTGAACAACCTAAAATTATTGTCACTTATAATGCTGCAATTCAAGGCACTGACCCAAAACAGGCTTATTTTGTGTCGTTACTTGAACTTGCGTTAGAGAAAAGTCGCGATAAATATGGCGACTTTCAAATGAATGCCGCCATGATCCAAATGCCGCAGGGTCGAGCACTTAAAATGGTGGCTGATAACACGATTATTGATGTTGTCTGGACCATGACCAGCATTGAACGAGAAGATCAATTACAAGCTATTTATGTGCCATTACTTAAAGGACTAATGGGTTACCGAATTGGGCTAATACGTAAAAATGATCAAGCTAAATTTGACAACATAAACGCCATAGAAGACATCAAAAAGACCTTAATTGGCCAAGGCGCTGATTGGCCAGATGTACCTATTTTGCACAGTAATGGTTTTACCGTCACATCTGGCAGTGATAGTCGTTTAATAGCCATGTTACTGAAAGGTCGCTTTGACTACTATCCCCGCTCAATACACGAACCATGGCGAGACTTGGACCGTTATCCAGACCTAGCACTTGAACAAAAAATCTTATTAAAGTATCCCGCGCCCATTTATTTTTTTGTCAGTAAAGACAACACATCCTTAGCTCAGCGCATCGAATACGGCCTCAGAAAAGCTATCGATGACGGTAGCTTCGATGACTTATTCTATAACCACCCAATCACTCAAGGTATGCTCAGTAAATCCGAATTAGATAACCGCACCGAATTTGTGCTGCATAATCCCTTTTTATCTAAAAAAAGTGCTGATCTACTAAGTGAAACTCAGTTATGGCTCACCTTAAAACAACAATGATCACTAAGGTTGCAATTGCACAACTGCTTATGGTTCATAAACACTATCTCATCATGTTACAATCGGCGTATATTGTCGTAGTGACAGCTGTTTGTTGTCCTTTTTCTGCAAGAGATTTTTATGAAACAACTGTTAGACTTTTTACCACTGGTCATTTTTTTTGCCGTTTACAAATTCTATGATATCTACGCCGCAACAGGAGTATTGATTGCTGCCACGGCTATTCAACTCGTCATTACGTATCTGATTTATAAACATATTGAAAAAATGCATTTAGCCACCTTCGCCATGGTGACTGTATTTGGTTCACTCACCCTATTTTTCCACGATGATGCTTTTATCAAATGGAAAGTCAGTATTGTTTATGCCTTGTTTGCTATAGGGTTAATTGCCTCACAAATCATGGGGAAATCAGCGCTTAAGAGCATGTTAGGCAAAGAAATGAAAGTAGACGATAGAATATGGACTCAAGTCACATGGTATTGGGTTGGATTTTTTGTATTATGTAGTTTCGCCAATATTTATATTGCGTTTAATTTACCTTTAGAAACCTGGGTTAACTTCAAAGTATTTGGCTTAACCGCCCTTACCTTAATTAACACAGTGATAACGGTAGTGTATCTGTATAAAAATATGCAAGATGACAACTCGCAACCTACTGATAACCAATAATTGTTTATGTAAAATCAAATAAAGGAAGCAGCTATATGTGGTATATGATTTCATCTCAAGATATTGAAAACAGTTTAGAAAAACGTTTATCTGTTCGTGCTGAACATTTAGCCCGTTTACAAGTTTTAGCCGATGAAGGCCGTTTATTAACCGCTGGACCACATCCTGCTATTGATAATGAAAATCCTGGTGAAGCGGGTTTCACAGGGTCATTAGTGGTTGCTGATTTCCCTTCATTAGAAGATGCACAAGCTTGGGCAGATGTGGATCCTTATATTGGTGCTGGCGTGTACAAAAGCGTTATCGTTAAGCCATTTAAACGAGTGCTTCCTTAATGAAAATAGTTTCTTTTAATATCAATGGTATTCGTGCTCGTTTGCATCAACTGCAAGCTCTCATCGACAGTCATTCACCCGATATAATTGGCTTACAAGAAACCAAAGTACATGACGAAGCTTTTCCTGTTGCTGACGTTGAGGCTATGGGGTACAAAGTCCATTATCATGGTGGCAAAGCACATTACGGTGTCGCTATGCTGTCAAAAGCAGAACCTCTTGAAATCATTAAAGGGTATGAAACCGATGATGAAGACGCGCAACGCCGTCTTATTATTGGTCAGTTCACACAAGATAATGGCCGTATATTAACGGTTTTCAATGGTTACTTCCCACAAGGTGAAAGTATCCATCACGAAACGAAATATCCAGCTAAGCGCAAGTTTTATCAAGACTTAATGCTGCATTTAGATAAACATCACAATCCAAGTGAAGACATCGCGATTATTGGCGACATTAATATTTCGCCAACCGATTTAGACATCGGTATTGGTGAGGTTAACGCCAAACGTTGGTTAAAAACCGGTAAATGTAGTTTCCAACCAGAAGAACGTGAATGGTTAGCACGTTTACAGCAATGGGGCTTTATCGACAGTTTCCGTCAATTACACCCTACTCGCACTGAACGTTATTCATGGTTTGATTATCGTAGTAAAGGTTTTGATGATAACCGTGGACTTCGAATTGACGTCATTCTGGTCACAGAGTCAATGTTGCCACGTTTAGTTGAGTCAGATGTAGATTACGAATTACGTGGTATTGATAAACCATCAGACCATGCGCCAATTTGGAGCACATTTAGTTAATCTAAGTGGATGTTAACTGACCCTTAGATTAAACGACATGATGCTTGAACAAAAAACGCTATGCCTAACAGCATAGCGTTTTTTTATGATTGTTGACTCTGCATTAGCCATTAGCCCATGCTTGTAGTTAACCCATATTAGCCGTTAACTAACCTAAACTTGGAATAATAAACACCTTTCAAACTGCTTCCTTTCTTGCTAACTTTGTCTTGC
>NZ_JACJDU010000059.1:0-24465 GCF_014163715.1 Shewanella sp. SR44-4
ATGCCCGCTATAGTGCGGAGAGCGTATTGATCACGAAAGAGCATGGGGCAATCTCTTTCCAACTCTCATGCCTTTTGGCTACAGCGTATTAACCACTTCCGCTGTTTCATCACATAACGCACCTTACGCGGATTCACTTATGTTCATCATACTGACTACCTAGCACTCACCCGATTTGTGGTTATCAGGAGGATCGTCCTCTCACGATTGAGATCCCGATTAGTCCATGACCAATCTTCGTTACATTGTTAGGCTCGCTACTTTATTCAGAGCCCTAGGTTCATCTGGTGATACAGATGGTTCACTCAAAAGCGGTGAACAGCGCTTCATACGACCTCACGTCGCACGCCCCAAAGTGAGCTAGATAAGATCTAAGTGAGAGGTCAATTTGAATTAGCCACTACAGTTATCTGTTATCTGTTATCTGTTATCTGACTATATGCAGTGATTTATATAGATTGAATGTGTAAATTAATTTACTTTTGTACATTTCAAAATAATTGGTATACATTATAAATCCATGAAATATAGATAGTTATACATATCAAGGAAGATAAATGTTAAAAGGACTTAAACAATCACGTACTACGCTTGCAATAACTTTACTAGCACTTTTGAGCAGTGCTTCAGTTATTGCAAACACTGAGAGTTGTCACGTCAGAATTACTGGAACGGTGCCAGAAGGGATACCATTAGATAATTTATTTGTGTCAGCCTCCTATGAACACCAATTTCCTATCACAACCCGAACTTTTTCTGTGTGTGCAAATAAGCAAGAGTTGAATGTTAACGGCACTTTTATCCCTAACAGTCGACTTTCATTAAGCTATAAAGTCGATGGCATCCCTAAAGGGGTATTTGATGCGTCTTTATTTGTTCAAACAAAAGAAGTCGAACTAAGTGATATATCTGGCATGGCGATGACAGCGTGCGATCGCAGGTGTAACTATTATCAATACCAAAAAATGTTGTCATCAGAGTTAGTCGCTATCGCTGTAATAGAACATGCTGCTGCTTTTGCCAAAATTTCCGATGATGATATTGAAGCTAAAATAGCAATAAATTCGGCAACTCAGTCAGGATTAGATAAAGCTTTCAAAGGCGAAAGACCAATCCAATCAATTATAGCAAAAGAGGATTCTTCTGATACGCCCGACCCTTATAGCGGTTCAAGTTATGGGTTGCTAAAACCCGAAAATACTAAAATGGGTCAATTTAAAGATAGGTTTGCCATAGGCGTTAAAGAGGCAAAATTTGACGAACTCAAATTGAGCAATCTTGCAGAAAAGTATAAAAGTGAGTTCGCACCATTTCTTCAGGGAGGTTTCAAAAGTTGGGCAGAACAAGTTAATACAGTCGATCAGTTCGTCGATATTCTCAATAAATCTGGCTCTGAAACTGAGATAAAAATGGCATTACTGTTAAGGCAAACCGTAGCTGATGCTGAGCAGTATTATCAAGATTATGTTTCTAACAAAGGTGACACGCCTTTTGAGGACTTAAATCATGCTAAGCAATCATTTGACCTATTACTCGCTAATTGGACAATTTCAGCCTATTTGAATTACAAGGATGAACAAGTATTCTCTGCGTTATTTTCTGAACGTTTTAAGCGTGAAGATGTGCCGAACATAAGCCGAGAATCTGACAAAGCGTTGAGTCAATTAATGTTTATGCCAGGCTATTTTGCGATGATGAATATCGAAAAAGGCTATGAGAATATCCAGCGTAACTACTACGGTTTATTAAATGATTCTGCTACAGAATATCATTTTAAAGATGAGTTACATTCAGTGAGCTTTATATACGAAGAGGGAGCATGGCGCCTTGACCATGTATCACAAATTCCAATGAATCATTATGAGATACTTTAAGTATTGCAGCGAAGCAATTGTCTTGTTTTTTTCTCTAAGATAAAATTATAAGTCTGCTAATTTCGTTGTTAAAATATTGGGTAATGACAAATTAGCAGGAATCTTTAAAATCTAAAAATTGAAGACAACGTTGCTTAGTATTTACGTAAGTGCTGACTGACAAATTATAAACGTGCATATTCAAGAAATACATCCACAGGCTTCTGCTTATTATTGCTTATGAATCAGGCGCATTATCTTATAAATTACTCAAACCTTACCTAATCAAAACTTTTGAGCTTAGGTCTCCGTTCTAACTCGTTTATGTCCACAAATGCGTTATATGCTTTGCTTGAAAATGTACAAATTCAACTCTGAACTTGAGGCCGTTGAAGAAAATGACGTGAGCTGGCCATGGACGGCCAGCTAGCTTTCGAGGGGAAGGGACGCCCCATCGGAAGCGTTAGCATTTTCACTCTTTATTGCAAAATGGGCCGAGGCCGGCTACAAATACGGTTTAAAGCTGGCTCAATTTCCGTCGCAATTTTTTCGCTGCTGTTGTTTGGTTAAATAGCGAAAATGTTGCCGGAACGGCAGGGGTGATCCAAGAGGGGGATTGCTGTTGATCCCCTTTTGGCCCGTGCAGGGTGGAACCTTGCGATTTTAAGCGTTAGTGGCCGCAGGCCATATCTTAAACCAACGTTTGTCTAAAAAACGAGTTCGCATCAGCTTACAAATGTATAAATTCAACCTTGAACTTGGATCTGTTGAAGAAAATGCTTACAGCATCATGTTAAGTAAAAGTTACCTAAAATGTATATATGGTATCGACCAAGTCCAACAAGTGATTTATGCTTTGTAAACCGTGTTAAGCACAAATACTAAAACATTATTTTTTATGGATATTTGATAATGGATATGACTCAAAAAGAAGTTGCAGTTGTTAAAGCTGCCATTAAATCACGAAACAAAAGTAAACTGTTCCAGCCAGTGTTATTTGCGATATTAGTTGGCCTTTTAATCGCCATGTTGTTTGGTGTTTTACCTGAAGAACAGTTTGCCTATTTGGCTATTCCCTTAGTTTTTTTAACGATATTGTTGCCACAACTTGGTGCTTCACCTAAATATAATGAACTAGTTGATATACTTGAAAAACAACTACCGCAACACGACACAATGGAAAGTGTTTTGTCTCAAGAGTTAAATAAAATCCACGCTAATCAAAAAGCCAAATAACTGTCGTTTTTCGGCAATGCTTGTTTTAGCAATTTGTCATTTACTTATTGTTGGCGTTAAACCAAGTTGAACGGGTTTGTTAGCAAAGTAAATCAGTATGTCTCGATTTAGAAATTTAGCGTGGTCAGAGTAACTTTTATAAAAAGTAAATTGAAACATTGGCTTCTCTAAAATGCTTCTGCCCATAAATGACTTAGATACCTCAGCTTGAAATGTCCAAATTCAACTCTGAACTTGAGGCCGTTGAAGAAAATAGCGTGAGCTGGCCATGGACGGCCAGCTAGCTTTCGAGGGGAAGGGACGCCCCATCGGAAGCGTTAGCATTTTCGAGTAAGGCCGAAGACGGCTACAAATACGGTTTAAAGCTGGCTCAATTTCCGTCGCAAATTTTTCGCTGCTATTGTTTGGTTAAATAGCGAAAATGTTGCCGGAACGGCAGGGGTGATCCAAGAGGGGATTGCTGTTGATCCCCTTTTGGCCCGTGCAGGGTGGAACCTTGCGATCTTAAGCGTTAGTGGCCGCAGGCCATAAAGTACAAAAGTACAAAAGTACAAAGCAAAATAAACACCTGGATTCCGGCTCAAAAACATTGCCGGAATGACGCGGTATTTGGCCTGTGTAGGGCAATCTGACTATCTTATTCATTCGTGGCCGTAGGCCATAAGTACAAAGCAAAACAAAGTGTCCGCTCGGACACTTTCTCAATAACCGGACAGTTTTCAACGCTGTCCGCGGACACTTTTAGGGTGTACGGTTATCTTTATAAATCCTTATCATTATGAAAAATAACAATAAATAACAATAAATAACTATTGGCATGGCTTGTGCTTTATCTTGGTATAAATGTGAAGGCGGTCAGCGCGTTACCTAAGGACCTGAGATGATTAAAGACACAAGTAGCCAAGATACTGTTATTGCGCCTAAGTTAGGCCGTAAATTGCGCTTACCCTTGATGATAGGTTGTGGTGCCATATTGATGAGCGCGTTGGTGTGGGCGAGTTTAAGTCATGACAGTAATCAACGTTCGGTTGATGGTGCTGATTTACGTTTGGCAACCTTAACCCGTGGCACGTTGGTGCGTGATATTGCCACTACCGGTAAAATTGTCGCGGCCAATGCGCCCATTTTATATAGCACGGAAGAAGGTGTGGTGACGTTATTAAGTCAGCCTGGTGATGAAGTTGAGCTGGGACAAGTGGTGGCCAAGATTGAAAGCCCGCGTTTACAAAGTGAATTGCAACAACAGCAGTCGATGCTTGAAGGCATGCAGGGCAGTTTAGAGCGCGCCAAGTTAGATGCTCGCCGTGAGCAATTGCGCGTTAGCCAGATTTTAGACATGGCGAAAGTCGATTTAGAAGCGGCTGATCGTGAAAGTCGTCGTGGTGATCAATTGATTGAGTCGAGTTTGATCAGCAAGATTGATTTTGAAAAAAGCAAAGATGATTTACACAAAGCCAAATTATTACATAAGCATGCCCAGCAAGAAGTTGAGCTTATGCGCGACACCCTCAGTTTTGAAATTAAAAACCGCACCCTTGAAGTACAACGCCAGGCTTTAGTCGTGAGAGAGTTAACTCGTCAAGCCAACGCCTTGAGTATTATCGCGCCGGTTAGCGGCATTATTGGTAACTGGCTGGTGGAACAAAAAGCCCGTATTGCCGCCAGCCAACCAATATTAACTGTGGTCGATTTAACTGCCTTTGAAGCTGAGTTAGCTGTGCCAGAGTCTTATGCCGATGAACTGGGTTTAGGGATGGATGTCGAGCTGAGTTTTGGCAACGTTAATGTGGTAGGCCAATTGTCGTCAATTTCACCTGAAGTACGTAATCGTGAAGTGACTGCTCGAGTGCGTTTTGCTGACAGTAACACTTTATCGTTACGTCAAAATCAGCGTTTGTCTGCCCGAGTCTTACTGGAAAATAGACCCAATGTATTGATAGTGAAACGTGGTGATTTTCTCAATATGGGCGGCGAAGTAGCGTATCAAGTGAGTGACGCTGTTGCTCATAAGAAAGTCGTTAAATTGGGCGCACGCAGTATGAGCCAGGTTGAAGTGCTTGAAGGCGGTGAAGAGGGTGATGTATGGGTGATATCCGGTACCGAAACCTTTAAAAATGATCCAACAATTCAAATCCGATAGCTAAGTTGATAATTAAGTCGATAGCTAAATCAATAACGAATCAAATAACCAAACACTCAACTGAGTAAGGACATTCTATGACTTTTATTCAACGTAGACAGCTTATCGCGCTACTGGCGTTATTTATTCTCGCAATAGCGGTGAGTTATCGCATTGATAATCATACAGATTGGTTATCGGTTAGTTTGCAATTAATTGACATGAGTAGCCAGGTTTCGAATCGATTAAGAGATATTAGCCCTACCGTTAGTTTGCATATTGATATTAGCGACATGGTCAAGATTAAGCTGCTGTTTTAGCCATGACTAATACTAACGGCACTGACGCTAATAGCATTAAAAACAAAAGTATTTAACAAAGCCGTATTCAGATTTGCAAGATTGACATTATCAGCCCTAGGCGCTGGGATGCGACAACCGAATTAACCAAGGAAGCCATTATGTTATCCATGAAAAATATCAGTAAAGTATTCAAAACTGACTTAGTTGAAACCCATGCGCTACGCGACTTTAACCTTGAAGTGAAAGAAGGTGAGTTTGTTGCGGTGACAGGCCCGTCTGGTTCAGGTAAAACCACCTTTTTGAATATTGCGGGTTTGCTCGAAGGCTTTACCTCTGGCGAGTTCAGCCTTGATGGCGTTAATGTGTCGAATTTAAGTGACAACAAAAGCGCTAAAGTCCGTAATGAAAAAATTGGCTTTATCTTTCAGGGGTTCAACCTTATTCCTGACCTTAACCTGGCCGAAAATGTTGAAGTGCCGCTGCGTTATCGCGGTATGAATGCCAGTGAGCGTAAGCGCCGAGTCGAAGCCGCATTAGAACAAGTCGGCTTAGGTGCGCGGATGAAACACTTACCGACGCAATTGTCTGGCGGACAACAACAACGTGTCGCTATTGCGCGTGCATTAGCAGGCGAACCACGGTTTTTATTAGCCGATGAACCAACCGGTAATTTAGACAGCTTAATGGCGCGCCAGGTGATGGAATTACTTGAAAATATCAATCAACAAGGCACCACTATTATTATGGTGACCCATGATTCAGAACTTGCTCGCCGTGCTCAGCGCAATATTCAAATTGTTGATGGTCAAGTGTGTGATTTTTCGATGTACCAACCAGCTGCTACCGGCACTCGCTAAGGGGAACACTATGTTTTTTTACTATTGTGATTTAGCGTGGCGAAGTATCCGTAAAACGCCGATGTTATCGATGTTGATGGTATTAGCGATTTCGATTGGTATCGGCATTACTATCACTACGCTCAATGTCTATAAAACCATGTCTTATAATCCGGCGGGCGATCGCAGTGAGGTGATTAATTCAGTGCAGTTGTGGAGCCAAGGCTTGGATACCTGGGATGAGTTTATTCCAAGCATCACCTATATGGATGCGATGAACTTACGCAATAACAAAGAATTAAGCCTCAAAGCAGCGACTTATCGAACCGGCTTAGCATTACAATCTGACAATCCTAAAATTGAACCCGTGTTGAACAGCGTTCGGTTAACCGACAGAGACTTTTTTCGGATTTTTTCGGTACCCTTTATTTATGGCAGTTACTGGGATACCAGTGTTGATTTACGCCCAGCTTACCAAGTGGTGATTAGTCAAAAATTAAATTTACGCTTTTTTGAAGGTAAAAATAGCGTAGGCAAAACACTCTTTTTAGACCGTAAACCTTATCAAATTGTTGGGGTTATTGATGACTGGAATCCGCAACCTAAATACTATGACCCACTTAATGGTGCCTTTAATGATGCTGAAGAGATATTCATTCCGTTCTCGTTAACAGGCCAAGAGGAATTTGATGTATGGGGTAACACCAGCGGTTGGAAGTTCGAACCCATGATCACATACAGCGACCGCTTAGCGTCAGAAAAAGTATGGATTCAATTTTGGACTGAACTGAACACCGATGAGCAGAAACAAAGCTTTTTAGGCTGGTTAACGCGTTATGTTGAGCAGCAAAGAGCGCTCGGCCGCTTTACTGATACCGCTAAAACCCCTAGCGAGTCAGTGCAAATTAGCGACATCGCGAAATGGCTCGAAGATAACGATGTGGTGCCTAAAGATAATAAAATATTAGTCGGCTTAAGCTTGCTGTTTTTAAGCGTGTGCTTGGTGAATATTCTCGGGCTGTTGCTAACCAAGTTTTTAAAGCGTGCGCCAGAGGTGGGTGTTCGTCGTGCTATTGGTGCCAGCCGTGGACAGATTTTTGGTCAGTATATGGTCGAAGTGGGTATGATTGGTTTTATCGGTGGCGTAGTGGGTTTGTTATGGGCTTGGGGGTCGTTAACGGCGCTGCATAGCTATTTTTCAATGGACCAAAGTGTTACTGGACTTGATGCCAGTATGTGGATTATCACGCCATTAATTGCTATTTCTACCGCGGTATTGGCTGGGGTTTACCCTGCTTGGGTGGTGTGCCGCACTAAACCCAGTGTGTATTTAAAAGCCCAATAACTCCAGTTAAGCTTAAGAAAGGACATCACCATGTTACATATCAAACCGATTTTATCCAGTTTAATGCGCAGTAAAAGTGCGCCGGTTTTATTGCTATTGCAGATTATTTTGTCGGTTGCGATAGTCGCCAATGCGAGTTTTATTATTAACGAACGTTTGTCGCTAATGCAGCGAGAATCTGGCTATGCCGAAGATCAGATCCTGACCTTTAACCTGTATAATTTCGATCCTGCTATCGACAACATGAAACAAAACCAAGTTGACCAACAAATTTTGCGTTCGCTGCCCAATGTAATTGATGCCAGTTATAGCAATATGTTGCCGTTAAGCGGCAGCGGATGGATGGATCGCTATGTTGACGGCCCAGATGCAGATACCGCTAAAAGCACCCCTGGGTTTGCCTTTTATTTGGGTAATGAGCACTTACTCAATGTGATGGGAGCGAAGTTAATTGCCGGGCGAAATTTTACCGCCGATGAAATTAATACCAGCTTAGATGACAGCGGCATGATGGCGTTAGTGTCGCAACCGTTAGCCAAAGCCTTTTGGGGCGATGAGTCGCCTCTAGGTAAAACCATGTATCAAGGTGAGCAAGCCGTGACCATTATAGGCGTAGTGGATAAGCTACAAGGTGCTTGGGTTGACCACGAAAACTTTGAATACAGCGTGATCCAGAATATCGATTTTGGTGGCAGTAGTAGTAATATATCATACATGGTGCGGGCATTACCTGAACATATTCCAGCGTTAGAAGAAGCCATTAGTAAAGCCTTGCATGCAGAAAACCCAAACCGTGTAGTGGAGAACTTCCAAACCCTCACCACAATTAAAAATTTAACTTACAGTAACCACCGTTTAATGGCGACAGTGTTAAGTATTATGGTGGTGTTATTGCTGTTAATTACAGCGTTGGGATTAACCGGTATGGTGATGTTTAATATTCAACGCCGCACCAAACAAATAGGCACTCGCCGCGCGCTGGGTGCACGTAAGCGTGACATTATTGAATACTTTATGGTGGAAAATTACCTAATTTGTATTGTCGGTGGGGTCATCGGTGGCATGTTATCGTTAGTACTTGGGCAGCAATTAATGTCACTGTATAGCTTACCTATGGTACCGGTGATTTATCCGATTATCTCTGTTATTGGCTTGCTGGTAGTGACAACGCTAGCGGTAATAGTGCCGGCCGCTAAAGCCGCGAATATTTCACCCGCCATGGCAACGCGCAGTGTGTAATTTGTTAAACTGCGGCGCTTGCGCTTAACAATAATGTGACAGTGAGGTCTTCTGTCATGTTATTGTTTATTTACTTTTGTGAGTAAATGTTCATTGTATAAACATACTTTTATGAGTAAATGTTTATTGTATAAACATGCAGTTGCATAAACATGTTTTTGTATAACAGCAACCTAATTGGACTCAAACATATTCTAATGGATAATATTTTAATTGTTGATGACAATCACGCCATTTGCCAAGCGCTTGCGCTAATGATTGAGCTGCATGGCTATCAAGCTATTTTTTGCCACTCACCTGATGCGGCTATTGAGATTGTGACTAATAAAGAGATCAGCTTAGTCATTCAAGACATGAACTTTAGCCGTGATACCACCTCGGGTGAAGAAGGCAAGCAACTGTTTTACGCATTGCGTCAGTTACAGCCTAATTTACCGATTATTTTAATGACTGCGTGGACCCAATTAGAAACCGCTGTCGAGTTGGTTAAAGCGGGGGCAGCTGATTACATGGGGAAACCGTGGGATGACGCTAAGCTGCTTAATAGTATTAGCAACCTATTATCAATTTATCGACTGTCTCAGCAAAATAGCCAATTAACCCGGATAGACAGTGAACGCATGTCGGCCATTAATGGCGCCGATTTATGTGGCTTAATTTTTGGTAGTGGCGCCATGCAGCGCTGTGTTGATTTGGCATTGCAAGTTGCGCGATCCGATGTGTCGGTGATGATCACTGGCCCAAATGGTGCGGGCAAAGACAAAATAGCCGATATTTTACAGGCCAACTCGCCATTAAAAGACAAACCGTTTATTAAGGTCAACATTGGTGCTTTACCAATGGATTTATTAGAGGCCGAATTGTTTGGCGCTGAAGCGGGCGCTTTTACGGGCGCCAATAAAACCCGTATGGGCCGTTTTGAAGCTGCCGATGGTGGCACGTTATTTTTAGATGAAATTGGTAATTTGCCATTATCTGGCCAAGTAAAGTTATTACGGGTATTACAAACCGGTGAGTTTGAACGTTTAGGCAGTCATCAAACCCGCAAAGTGAATGTACGGGTAATTAGTGCTACCAACGCGGATTTAGCCGACGACATTGCTCATGGGCGTTTTCGTGAAGATTTATTTTATCGTTTAAATGTCATTGAGCTAGCCATATCACCATTGAATCAACGCCAGGACGATATTTTACCGTTAGTGAAACACTTTATAGGTGCTCATTTTAGCCTTGATAAGTCGACCCAGCAGGCGTTAATTAATCATAGTTGGTCGGGCAATGTGCGTGAATTAGAAAATGCCTGTAAAAGGGCTGCGTTGCTAGCTAAGTCACCACAATTAACGATTGATGATTTTGGCTTGATGGCGATAGCTAATGGCGGTGCAGCTACCCAGCATGCGCTTGTTGTTGAGCATCATCTTGGCCAACAAGATCAGGGCATTGATGATACTCAGTCGATTTGCGAACCCGATAAGCAACAGCTAGAAGACGCTTTAGCGCAATATAATGGCGTCATTGCCAGAGTAGCAAAATCCTTTGGCTTAAGTCGGCAAGCCCTTTATCGCCGTATGGAGAAATATGGCCTTAGGGTGACTAGATAATGATGTTATCACTGCGCACTAAATTGCTGATCAGTAACATGTTGAGCTGCCTTTTGGGAGCGATGTCAGGCGCTTTAGTGTGGCTTACATTGGGTGATGACACCTTATGGTTGGCTATTATTGTGATGCTGGCGGTGTGTTATTTTTGCAGTATGTGGCTAACAAGACGATTAAGTGAAAGTCTGCAAGCATTGGAAATCGGTCTACTTAACTTTAAAGATAATGATTTTAGTGTGTCGCTGCATCCCTACGGCGAACCACAATTAGATGCGCTAGTGAGCTTATATAACCAAGCATCAGCAAAGCTGCGTAGTGAGAGGCAGTTTATTTATCAGCGCGAGTTAATGCTCGATAAAGTGATTCAGAACTCACCTAATGTCATGTTATTAATCGATGATTCCCAGCGAGTCATTTACGCCAATGGCGCTGCAAGGCATTTGTTTAATCAGGGCGTCAAAGTAGAAGGCATGTTGTTACCTGATCTTGTGGTGATGTTACCCGACACGCTTAAAGCGGCGTTAAGCAGTGAGCAAGAAGGACTGTTTTCGATGGGCGGTAGCGGGGCCGATGGTGTTGATAGTCATTCTAATACTGATGCTGACAGTAGCGACGTTGAAACCTGGCATATCTCTCGTGGCCGCTTCACTCAAAACAATCAGCAGCACCATTTAATTTTGCTTAAACAGCTCACCAAAGAACTTAACCGCCAAGAAGTGGCTGTGTGGAAAAAGGTGATTCGAATTATTAGCCACGAGCTTAATAACTCAGTCGCACCCATTGCTTCTATGGTCAACTCCGGTAAGTTTTTAACCCAGCACTTAGACGACAGCAAGCTGCAATTGATTTTTGATACCATCGAAAATCGCACCACACACCTGAGCCAATTTATCTCTCATTATGCCCAGTTTGCTAAGTTACCGCTGCCACAAAAAGCCTCAATTGATTGGGCTAAGATGACCCAGCAATTAGCGCAACAATATCCATTTAAGCTGTTATCACCTTTACCAGTTAATCCAATCAAACTCGATGCAGTGCAATTAGAGCAAGTCTTTATTAATCTGCTTAAAAATGCCCACGAGTCTGGCGCAGTGGCAGACACTGTGTCGATAACGTTTGAGGAAGTGACTCATCCAATTAACGGGTTATTAATCAAAGTAGATGACCAAGGTAGCGGGATGTCTAGCGAGGTATTGTCGCAAGCATTGTTACCGTTTTACTCAACTAAACAATCTGGTACTGGCATTGGCTTACCTTTGTGCCGCGAAATAATTGAAGCCCACGGTGGCCGTATTAGTATGCAAAACCGCCCTGAAGGCGGCTTAAGCGTTAAAGTATGGTTGCCTTCACTGCAGGGTTAACACTGACTAATGATAAATAAAGTCTGATTGTTTCGAGTTATATTTTCCAAAGAGAATTGAAGCCGTAAAGCGTTTTTCAAATATGGCCTGCGGCCACTAACGTCGTGGCGCTTCGCCCACACCAGATTAAGGTAGTAAGTTGTCAACTTACTCAGGGTAATTTAATCGTCTTCCCGTCTCAAAAGCACTGCCGGGACGACGAGAAAGTAGTTATCAAGCTTTGTCCAGAAATGAGTTAACGTAAATTAGCTACTTACTCACTACCGCTCGAATTAAGCCGCGTTGAAACCAGGTTTGCATGGTTTGCAGTACCATCATTGGCGCAGATTGCTCGTCGTGCCATTGCAGCATTTGTTCGCACTGGTCGGCAAAGTTGTTGCCCTGAATAAACCCAAGTAACAACGCATGTTGCTCTGTCGATAACGACACAAACTCGGTTAAGCGAGATTCCCCCCGCCATAATAACCACGCTCTAGGCGACTCATAGTCTGGTGCGGGAGGTGCGGTATCTATTTTCAAGGCTTGCCAAGCTTCGACTGCATTACTGTTACAAGTGAATATTTGTACGCTAGGATGAAAGCGTAAACAGCAATTGGGCCACAATTCTGGTGATATGGCCTGTAAGTCGCTAAAGCTTGTACGGGCGCAGTCTGCAGCATCAAATGCATTAAGTAACCGGCGCTCGAATCGGGCTAAATCGGCGATAATCGGATGCTGTTTAAAAAACGCATCTTGTTGTAAAAAATCCGGTAAACCATCACAAAACTGGCGCAATGACTTATTACTTGATGGATATTGACGAGTATAGTCGGCTGCCATTTTATCGAATAAATCGTCACCCAAATACAAACCTAGCAGCTGGTGGTCGGTTTCAATGGTTTCTTTTAATCGAATTCGGTAAGCATTGGCATAAATTTGTAGGCGATCATCGGCGCTGATCCCCGCTTGTTCAGACACGTTTGCTTTCATCACCGATTGAATCTGTCCGTGCTGTGTATCCGAACCATCAGACAGTAAATATTGCATAAATTGTTGTTGAATTTCAGCTAAACGACTCATTGTTATGCCCTGACTTTTTGCGATGAAGCATGATTAGCGCTGATGAATTTGCTGACGTCATCAAGTGAACGAGTGCCAAACTGTGAGCGTGCTAGGGCAGGGTCGTCGGGCAAGGTTAACTGAGCAATGTTTTTCGCTTCGAGTAATTCTTGGTATAACGCTGGGAACTGGGGAATATTAGCGTCGCGCTCAATCATGGTGCTAACCGCGCCAAAGCGCTCTAGTGCCGCTTGGTATAAGGTCCACACTGACGGCGGAATATCGTGGTCGTGGGTATCAATGACATAATCACCAAAGTCGCTGTGGCCAGCTAAGTGAAACTGTTGTACCCGGCGTGGGTCGATTTTTTTAAGGTAATCGAGTGGATTAAAATGATGATTACGGGCGCTGACATAAATATTATTGATGTCGAGTAATATTAAGCAATCTGCGGCTTCTGCTACTTGGCTTAAAAAATCCCATTCATCCATGGTCGAGTCTTGGTATGACAAATAGCTCGATACGTTTTCCAGTAAAATTCGACGACCGAGTACGTCTTGTACTTGTCGAACTCGCTGCGCCACATGATTAACGGTTTCTTCGGTATAAGGCAGTGGCAGTAAGTCATGGCTATTGACGCCGTGAATTGAGGTCCAGCAAATATGATCAGATATCCATTTAGGTTGAATGTCGTTACTGAGCTTTTTAAGGGCTTTTAAGTAATCCATGTCTAAAGGATCGGTACTGCCTATCGACATCGATACACCATGCATCACTACAGGATATTGTTCGGCAATGGCTTCTAAATAATATCGGGGTTTACCACCAGCGACTAAGTAGTTTTCAGATAGCACTTCAAACCAGTCAATATCTGGTTGGTGTTGCAAAATGTATTCAAAATGGTCGGTTCGTAAGCCCAAGCCAAATCCGAGAAAGTCTTCTGTAATGCGCGTATCTGGCATGGTGAATCCTATTTTAATGCAAATGTTCTAGCTGAGTTAGGCAAAACTTGCGTTAATCATTGAGATAGTAAGCTGATGACCCTGCCACAATAGTAGGTGACAGCGCCATCAAATGAAGCTTAATTAGCTTGTTTTACCGCCAATATCAGCACAAGATTTTGCTGTAGTGCTAACAAAACCAGTGCCTTTACAACTTGCCATACCGCCACAAGCGTTATCAGCACCTTTACAGTCATTATGGCCTTTACAGACGTTAACACCGTAACAATGTACTAAATCGGCTTTAGTCACTTTACCAACCCAATCATCTTTTTGCGTGCCGCCTACATCAGCACAGGCTTTTGAAGGCATGCCAACAAAACCAGTGCCTTTACAGCTTGCTTGACCGCCACAGGCATTGTCGGCTGTTTTACAATCGTTATGGCCTTTGCAGGTGTTAACGCCGTAACAATGGACTAAATCTGTTTCGCCTGCTGCCAAAGGTGCCGTGCTTGTTTCAGCGGCCATAGCCTGACCTGATAAGCTTGCCATTGCGAGTGCTAATGCTGCGCCGGTTAAGCTGCTTTGTGCTTTCATATTCATGATGTATTCCTTGCATTTGTGGTTATTATGTTTACTGCTATTCATGTTTACCCATGACAAGATTGACTGGGTACAGCCATTATTCTTGTTAGGAGGTATTAGTAATGACCGTGGTGCTGCGAAAGATCTTTCAAGTTAAAGTGTAGACTAGTCACTAAAATGTTGTTGATGTGTTAACTTGTGATTGATTTATAAGGTGAAACAATAATTTACGATTTTGCAGATGAGTGCTTAAGCATTATATGAATTAGGTTGTTATTAAGGCCGGTAGATTATGTTATTTTGTTCTGATTACATTAGTGGTTAACACAACGCGTTCAATCGTAACGAATACAACGAATACAACTAAAACACAGCTACACATAATAAGAATATTAATAACTAAGGATAGATTATGCAGACGATACTGATATGTTTATTGATTGCCATGCTGTTGCCGTATGCGGCAAAAGTTCCATTAGCGATGGCAATGGCTAAATTAGGCCGATATGACAATGACCATCCAAGGGCACAACAAGCTCAATTAACCGGTTTTGGGGCGCGAGCATTAGCAGGGCATCAAAATGCATTTGAATCGCTAATCGTATTTGGAATTGCAGTATTAACCGCATTGATCACCAATAATGTCACTGATATCGTTGCGCTTTTAGCCATAGTACATGTGGTCGCACGGCTGGTTTACCATGCGCTGTATTTATTGAATTTTGGCACATTACGTTCATTGTCTTGGTTTGTGGCCATAGGTGCATCAATTGGGATATTTTGCCAAGCGTTTTAAGCATATGTTACTCAAACAACGGTGACTCCCATAAAAAAACGCCTTAATGGCGTTTTTTTATGGGAGTCAGTTGATACTCGTCATCATGAGGGTAGTCTAGGCTTAGTATTGGTTTCGCAATGGCTTCGCATTGGTTTAGTATTGGCTTAATCTAGACTCGCAACACGTTCGTAGCCCATTTCGGTTAATTGGTCGTTAACGCAATCAAGCAAAAATGCGCCGACTTCACTTTCTGGCAGTTGGTCTTCAAGTGCAATTTGCTGGCAGGCTTCTTTTAATGAAACTACATCGTTAACGGGTGCTTGGGGAAGTGCAGCAGCACTAAAACTCATCGCTGTACCGCTAATTAACATAGCAGCTAAAGTCGTAAGGGCTAAACGTGAATGACGTGAATGTTGCATGGTTGTTCCTTCTTGGGAGAACTTTGTTATTTTGACAAATACTACTGCAGCTTAGTTCCGTTAGATATAGCGATTAACGCGCTTTTTATGATTTTATATACAAAAAGTAAGGTATTGAATATGGTTTCGTTGCTCACTCAAGTAAAAAGTTGTCAACTTTGCGTATCAAGCCTGGTAGATGGTGTACGCCCAGTAGTGCAAATTGATCCGCAAGCAAAAGTGTTGATCATCGGTCAGGCCCCTGGACGTAAAGTACATTTGTCGGGTATTCCATTTGATGACGCCAGTGGCGACCGATTAAGGCTATGGTTAGGGGTAACGAGAGACGTTTTTTACGATGCCAAACAGATTGCTATTATGCCGATGGGCTTTTGTTATCCGGGCAGTTATGCCGGTTCTGGTAAAGGAAAGTCTGGCGACTTACCTCCTCGGCCAGAATGCGCGCCTAAATGGCATGGTTTATTGCTGCAGCAGTTAGTTAACGTCAAGTTGGTCTTGCTGGTGGGGCAATATGCACAACAGTATTATTTAACCGATAAGCCGAAAACATTAACCGAAACAGTGCAGCAATGGCGCAGGTTTGGGCCTCGTTATATCCCAATCCCACACCCCAGTCCGCGCAATAATATTTGGCTTAGTCGTAATCCATGGTTTGAAGATGAGTTACTTAGCGACATTCGTCCACGCATTGCGAATGCGTTAGCCTAAACGTGGTGTTTTTTGATCTACTATATTAAAATACTGTCTTGAACTAGTACTCAGTTATTTTTAAGTTATTGTTTTTGATTAATAAAGTCGATAGCGCTTTTATCTAAGCAGCGTTTAGACAAATAAGTCGTGGTTTTTTGCAGTTTAATTAACAAGCCTGCATCGGTTTCAGTAATTCGATAAATATCAGTCCACAAAATCTGTTGATTAACATGCAGCGACTGACTACTGATACCATTATCATCTATTGTAAGATTGACATGCTCACCTGCCGCTTTACTCATCATTTGACGCCATAACCACCAGGTTTTATTAAAACGAATACTCAAAAACTCTACCACGGCTAAGCCAATAAAAAAGTAACCTAAATAGTAGGTTTCTTTGGTGCTCATTGATGTTGGGCTTAGAGTGTCGAGCATTAAAATAGCCAAACCAACCAGTGCAAAAATGGCGGTTTTAATAAAACGTTTTGGTGATGTGCTGGGATGAATTGATTGCAGATAGCATTCTTCAAAGTACGACTTGTCTAGTACATATTCAGCAGTATAACTAAAGGCTTGTGACATGATGACCTAATTTACGGCAGTTGATGGGCATGATTATCGCATAGTCATCAGTTTGCTCAAAGCCTGCTTAGTGGTGAAATAAAAGCGCCATGGTGATTCATTCACACATGGCTCATTTGTATCAACAACACTGACTGATTAGGCCGTTATTCGTCTGTGGTGATAGCTTGCATTAATGTTGCCGACAATTGCTGCTGTTGTTCAGGGGTTAACTGCTGATCGTCTTTATTGGATAATAAAAATACATTGTCTGCGCGTTCGCCGACCGTACTGATGGTGGCCGAATGAATATTCAAATCCAACTCTCTGAATGCACTGGCAATTTGTTCCATAAACTCACTGGTGTCTAATGCTGACACATTGACTAAGCTACGGGTCGATTTACGTGAATGCAAAAATTCGATATTGGGCTGATTATCGAAACTCTGATGTCGCCTCGACTGGCGTTTTTTCGGTAAATTAATACCTTTATCCAGCACCTGATGTAACTTGTTGATGACTTGTTCACGACGTTGTGCACTGGTAATTGGCTTTTCATCAAAATCGAGTACTTTAAATGACTCAACCACATAACCGTCTTTAGTTCGGGCTATTTGTGCCTGTTTCACCGAAATACGTAATGTCGCTAATGTATTGAATAATTTTACAAACAATCCGTGTCTGTCTTTGGTGTAAACAAACACGTCACTGCAACCTTTTACCACGACATCGTCGAGTAAAATTAGCGTGTTGTATTGATTGTCTGTTACAGGCGTAAGATCGTGTTTAATCATCGCTTGGGTGTATCTGGCGATATCATCCGCTTCGGCATTACTGAAAAAGGCGATAGGTAAACGACGCCATAATTTTTTGATATCGTCACTGCTATCGTCATCTGTGGCTAATAAATTCAGTGCTTCTTGCTTGTGTTCCCGTACCAAAGTACGCAGTTGCAGAATATTTTCAAAACCATTGCGCAGTGCTTTACGAGTAACAAAATACAAATCTTTTAATAGTGACGCTTTCCAGTCATTCCACAGATCATCATTGGTTGCCTGAATGTCGGCAATTGTCAGGCAGTACAGGGCGTCTAAACGGGTTAAGGTACCTACTTTTTTGGCAAAAGCATTCACGACATCAGGATCATAAATATCCATGCGTTGTGAGGTAATAGACATTAACAAATGATTTTCTACTAGCCAGCAAATCAGTTTCTCTTGTGACACTTTTAAGCCATGAAACTTAGCAAATAAATTGGCATCAACAGCACCGAGTTTACTATGGTCACCGCCACGGCCTTTGGCTAAATCATGAAACAATGCAGCAAATAACAGCGTCGACTTATTAGACATTTTTTGATAAATATCAGCGGCTAATGCCAGATCTTTATCCAACGTTTTGATGTCGTTTCCGTAGAGATATATATTTTTAAGCACCTTGTGGGTGTGCTCATCGACTGTATAGGCATGGAATAAGTCAAACTGCATCTGGCCAACAACTTCACGCCATTGTGGTAAATAGGAGGCTAGAATACCGTGTTGATGCATCAAGGTGATGGCGAGTCCCATGCCTTGAGGGTGAACAAATATTGCTTTAAATTGCTCTCGACAACGCTGAAAATCTTGTAAATCACCCATTAAACGACGTCTTACTTGGCGTAAAGATCGTAAGGTTTCTGCGGTAATACCGATTATTTTGTCGTGATGAATCGCGATAAACTCAAATAACGCCATAATTTGGGTGCGATCGATAAATACGGTTTCGTCGCGAACGTGAATGTACTTATCAACTATTTCAAAATTATCGTTAATCGCGATTATTTGTGGATTGAGCTCTGGAATAATTTCTCGTTGGAAATACGCCATTAAAATTTTGTTTAACTCGCTGATGCGCTTCATGGCGCGAAATAATTGACACATCATTTTTTCAATAGCAATATTGCCGCTTTCACCGATGGGCATACCATCACCAAAACCCATTAATTTAGCCACTTCAGCTTGGTATTGCAGTAATAAACGATTTTCAGAACGTTGGGCTGCTTGATGTAAGGCAAAGCGCACTCTAAATAAAAAGTGTTGGCACTCCATTAATTCAGCATATTCGTCATTAGTTAAAAAACCAAAGCGACGTAGTGATTGCATATTGGCAACGCCGAAATGTTTGCGAGCAACCCAGGTAAGGGTTTGAATATCACGCATACCACCTGGGCTGGTTTTAAGATTGGGTTCAATACTGTATGAGGTGCCTTGCGCTTTGGCATGACGTTCTTGTTGTTCGCTGAGTTTGGCATTAAAAAACGCTTGGCTTTGCCATAAATCCTGGCCGTACAGTGCATTCAACACTTGCTGTTGGTGCTGACTATTACCGAATAAATGACGAATTTCCAGTAAGCTGGTTGCAATGGTTACGTCATCCTTACACGCTTGGAATGTGTCAGTTAAACTGCGTACAGCGTGACCTAAATCGAGGTTAAGATCCCAAAGTTGAGTCAGAAATTGGCTTACAGAAGCGGCTTCCGTAGGCGTTAATGGACCATCGTGAATAACGCAGATGTCGATATCAGAGAAAGGATGTAAGGTTTGCCGGCCGTAACCCCCAACTGCATTGAGCGAGATACGCGCGGGATCTAATTCGAAGGGTTGCCAAAGTTGGCATAATAGCGCATCGAAAAAATGTGATCGCTTATTCAAGGTGTCATTAATTGCACTTTGAAAAATGTTATCTTGTAAATATTGATCCAGTGACTTAATCGCCTGTTTTAATTCAGCGCTGGTCATATCTGGGCGCAAATCTGTACTAGCAGGTTGCGAAAGCATGTTACTCCTTAATGTTTTTGCCTTTTAACAGAATAAGGTATTCTTAAACAAATTGGTATCATTCTATATTGGTGAAGTTTTATGGTGTCTAAACGAGGTCGACTGGACCAATTTATTGCTGGTACGTTACAAATCCCCAAAAAAGCGGTTCGGCTATTGTTAGTCACCAATAAAGTGCTTGTCGATGGCCAGTTTGCTAAGTCACCAGACTTACAAATTGATGAGTTTACTCATATTGAATGTAATGGTGTGGTGCTGCGTCAATATCAAAAACAGTACTATATGCTTAATAAACCTGATGGGGTAGTAAGTGCAACCATTGATGATAAACACGCTACGGCATTAGGATTAATTACCGGGGTTAACACTGAAATGTTGCATATTGCCGGTAGATTAGATTTACATTCTACCGGGTTATTATTATTAACCAACGACGCTAAATGGTCCGAAGCATTAATGTCGCCGCAGCATAAAGTCGACAAACAGTATCTGGTAACCTTAGCTAATCCGCTAGAACAAGGGTATGTAGAGGCATTCGCCAAAGGGATGTATTTTGAATTTGAAGACATCACCACATTACCGGCACAACTCACGGTATTATCGAGTCATCAAGCTCGGGTGGTGTTGCGTGAAGGAAAGTACCATCAAATTAAGCGAATGTTTGGTCGTTTTAGAAATCCGGTGGTGGCGCTGCATCGTGAATCTATTGGTGAAATCGTGCTTGATAGCCAGTTAGCGTTGGGTGAATTTCGTTCATTAACAAAAGCTGAAGTTGATAGCATTTTTCAGCACTAGATCAATTTTTTTTATTTGGATACATGTTAATTTAATCGCCTCATTACAGCAGATTAGGTGATATGTGGATATTCAAGCACTGAAAAAAGTCAGCGAATTAGATGTATTTAGTTTGTTGGTGTTTAAGCTCATTTACGAAACCGGCTTTGCTAATTTTGCAGCCAAAGAGCTTGCTGTATCCGCGCCAAAAATTAGTCGATGTTTAACATCATTAAGGGCTATTTTTAATGACGAATTATTTTTTCGTCGCCAACAAGGGCTAAAACCGACCCCATTAGCTGAACGTTTATATCAGCCTGTATGCCAATTGTGTGACATGGTGAGCCAAATTGAGCGAGTAGCAGACGACCGCTTAAATCACCATCAAACACCGATTTTACATATTGCAGTATCGCCGAGCATTATTACCAGTGTAGCCATTGCGTTAAGTAAGCTTCCGCGTGATGTTATCGGCAAAGTTAAACTTCACAGTTGGCAAGCTGACACGGAAGAGTTGATTTACAATGGCGAACTCGATTTTGGTATTGGCTTTGAAACTCAAGATGCTCATGGTTTAGAGGCTTATCCTATTGCCAATGTGACGTCTTTATGCGTTGTAGGTAATATTAACCATTCATTTTGGGGTAGTGTTGAGAACATCAAGTTAGAAGATATTATTCAACACCCTGTGGTGTATTTACGCTGTAAAGGCTTTAACAATCGTATTGATCCTTTAGAGTTATATTGTCAAACCCATGGTTTGCTACTAGAAGATATTGAGTGCGCAAGAAAACTCGAAGATTGGTATTGGCACATACTGACCATGGACAGCTTAGCCATTACGATTTGTAATGAAGGTTCGTTTGCGCAACAAATTCCTCAATTACGAGTAGAAAAACTTCCACATGATGAATTTAATAAGCTCAATAGCGTGATGGCTATGCCAAGTTATTGTTTAATTGAGCGAGCAGAACACTACCGCCGTTATTCGTCAAATGTTAAGGAAGTGATAATCAATATCATTAAGTCATTACTAGTGTGAAGATTAGTAACATTTTTTGATGAGATTCAGAACACTTAATTTTGTGGTCTGAATCTTTTTTATAGCCATTATTTATGTAAATCGCTGATTTTATGATTTTTTATTGGTCGCCCACTATTTTTTACATTATCAAAATACATTTAATACCTCTTTAGGGTTACTTAATCTGAAACTGACGGTTTCATTTTTGCGTATACCTAAAACTAAAACTATCGATTACTGTTAACGAATTTGTAACCAAACCTCACAGGTTTACCACTGCAGACGGGTGTTTTGTTCTATTTCCTTATATTTTAGATGCGTAAAACCTACAAATTTAAATCGGGGGATTTAAAATGAAGAAATATAATAGAACATTACTTGCTGCAGCGTTTATTGCAGCGTTAGGTGTGACCGGTTGTGGTTCTGACGGCAGTGATGGTGCTGACGGAGCTGCTGGTGCCGCGGGTACAGATGGAACACCTGGCACGCCTGGTACTCCAGCTGGTTCGGTTGTTACAACAGTTGAAAATGCCTATGACTTTACCTTAACACTGGCTCCTACGGATATCGTCGTAGTAGGTGCTGATCCATTTAACGTTAAATTTACTGTAACAGGTAAAGGAAGTGGCGGAGCGGACGTTCCATACACTGGGCTTGATAAAGTTGCGTTATACGTGACCAGTCAATCAGCTAATGCTACTGACACTGGCGCACCAATGTTGTGGACAAACCATGCACTTGCCAATGATTTTGGTAGCAGCATGTATTGTACCTTAACCGGTACTGCCGCAGCTCGAGGCGGCGCTGTAGTCGATGCTTGTACATTAGTTGAAGATGAAGCTAATCCTGGTACTTATACTGGTTCTTGGGCACATGATGGTAATGCGCCTGTGGTATTAGCAAGTGGTGATGCAAACGATTTAGTCCGTGTGTTTATTCGTGCCTATGACGTTACGATGGCTGATGGTACAGCAGTAAGTGATAAGATTTTATCAACTCCAGTAGATTTTATTCCTGCTACTGGCGAACTTGCTGTTTCTGCAAAAGATGCTGTGTCTAGTGCAGCATGTATTAGATGTCATAGCCCAATGGAAGGTTACGCTGATACTGATATGCGTATTGCCAACATTGGTGCTCATCATAATTACCAAAAAGTTGAAAATTGTGTAGCTTGTCATAATCCTGCTTATGCCGGTGGACAAGACGATCCTGAAGTTGGTTTTAACGTTAACTTCAATGCCATGATCCATACCATTCATGCTGGTCATCATATTGCTGACAAGTTGACTGGTGAAGCCAAAGAAATGTTTGGTGGAGTTGGATTTCCTGCTGAGTTAAATGAATGTACTGTTTGTCATGATAATGGCACACAGTGGAACGACAATGTCTATGCTGAAGCCTGTTTATCATGTCACGTTGATGTTGATTTAACGACGGGTGTTAACCATAGAGGTATCGTTCCTGCTAGTGACGCTGTTTGTTCTGGTTGTCATGGCGCAGGTAGTTTAAGCCCAATCGAAGCTCACAGTGTTGATCGCCGTGCCGCCTTTGAAAATGGTTTGGTACTAGAGGTTGCTTCTGCTGAAGTCGCGTCAGACGTATTAACTGTCATCATTGATGTTAAATTAAATGGTGTGGTTGCGGCTGATGGTACTGATTTAACTCAGTACTTAAACAAAGCTAAATCAGGTGATGATATTTTAATCGGTACACTTGATGGCAATGGCGATTATGTGCGTGGTTTAAGTATCAATACAGCTTCTAATCCAGAAATGTTTGTGGTTCAAAGTGGCAAGTTAACCTTAACTAAAGCACTTACACCTAATCAGTTAGACGGCCAAATACTTTCAGTTACTTCTGAAATGAACATGTGTGGCAATACAACGACCGATATGGTTGTTGTTAATACCAAACTAGCTGAAGGTGCAGGAACCGATACTGGTGCTTGTGATGTACCTGTTCCAGCTAACATCGTCACTAAGTACTTTATGTTTGATGCAGTTGCGGCTAAAGGCGTATTAACTGAGGACAATCTACGTTTCGTTAGTCCTGAGTTGACAGCTTATACCTCACCTACACAGGCTGGTAACGACCGTACAACAGCTGACGAAGCTAAATGTAATGCTTGTCATGACAACTTGTCTCACGTTAAATCACCTAACCATGGTGTGACTAACTTTACACAATGTGCTGATTGTCATAACAACAACTATGCAGGTTCTTACCATGCAGATGTTTACAAGCAAGCTGGTGTAGATGCTGATGGCGAACCTACGTTTGAAGTTGTTGAAGGGTTAACTTATAACAACCGTGATCTAGTGACCGTAGCACATCGCTTCCACAGTGGTTTGTTTGCAGGTAGCACAGGTGCTGGCATTTACTTAGGTACAGATGGTGAAACTTGGGTTAACTATCCTGCAACTAAAACAAATTGCCAAGCTTGTCATAAAGATGCGAATGCTGCAGGGGATGCTATGCCATTCTTCTCTGGCACTGGTACGTTAACATCTGGCAGAACTGCAATTGCAATCAGTGGTGGCGAATTTATTTCTCCTGTCGCTGAAGCATGTCGTAGTTGTCACGCTCACTCTGGTGCTGCTGCTCTAGCTCACTTCAAGAGTAATGGTGCGACAGTTGCTGGTGATAGCGTAATGTCTGCTGCCGGTGTACCAATTGAGTCTTGCGCAACTTGTCATGCTGAAGGTAAAACTTACGGTCTTGATAAAGTTCACTCTGGTGCAGCGCACTAAATATCTAGATAACTTCTTAATCATCACTTAAGAAAGTAAGTAAGAGGGAGGCAGCAATGCCTCCCTTTTTTTATTCATTTTATCCATCAGTGCATAAGCACTTAATGGCCAGCCGTTATTAATATTTCTTCTCAAAAAGATATCGTTCAGTATCATTTACTGCCAAACTCAAACTCAAACTCAAACTCAAACTCAAAC